>NZ_BCBT01000014.1:0-116581 GCF_001320965.1 Pseudomonas sp. NBRC 111143
TTGGCTGTCAAGCGTTTATTTTGAAGTTTTTCGCGAGAAACTCGTTTAGCTTCAAACACTTGACTCGCTGCGATCTCTCGTAGCGGGAGGCGAATCATACAGCACTCGAAGATGCTGTCAACTGCCTTTTTCACCGCTGCCGATCAGGTGACCGAAGCCCTTCACACCTCACCGAACTCGCTTAACTTGTTGATTAACAAGAAGTTTTGCGTTCCGTTTGCTGCGGAAGTGGGGCGCATTATAAGGGGATCTGAGAGGGCGTCAACCTTTTATTTCAAAAAAACGATAAGAATGAAAAGCTTAAGCGCGCCGGCCTATCAGACGGGGCACCCGCCGCCATACCGGTGGGACCCGCATCACCATCAGCAGCGCACCTACACCGGCATAGATAGCCCACTCCTGCAGGTCCGAACGCACAATCCACAGGAAATGCAGCAAGCCCAGGCCAAGGATCACATAGACCAGCTTGTGCAGCTTTTTCCAGCGCGCACCGAGCCGCCTCTGGCTATACCGGTTGGAGGTCACCGCTAAGGCCAGCAGCCCCAGGAAGGCGATAACCCCGACGATGATATAAGGCCGCTTGCGCAACTCGACGCCAAGCTGCCCCCAGTCGAGCCCAAGGATGAAGACCATATAGGCCGTCATGTGCAGGACGATATAGGCAAAACACCACAATCCGAGCTGTCGCCGCGCGACGATCCAACCACCCCACCCCGTCAGACGCTGCAGAGGACTCATGCCCAAGGTCACCAGCAGGAACACCAGCGCACCGAGCCCCAGCCTGTCTACCAGGATTTTCCCCGGATCCGGCCCAAGCAGGTTCGTAGCCGCCTGATACAACCACCAGGCCGGAAACAGACAGCCAACGATGAAAATCGCCAAGCGAAACCAGGGATAACGCATCAGTAGTTCTTCCGAAGGTCGAGACCGCTATAAAGAGAGGCAACCTCCTCCTCATAGCCATTGAACATCTGAGTGGTACGCACATTGGGGCTGAACAGGCCGCTGGGCAGCCGCCGCTCACGCGCCTGGCTCCAACGCGGGTGATCGACCTGCGGATTGACGTTGGCATAGAAGCCATACTCGTTCGGCGCCAGCCCCTGCCAAGTGGTCTTCGGTTGCTCGGCCACCAGACTGATGCGCACGATCGACTTGATGCTCTTGAACCCGTACTTCCATGGCACCACCAGACGCAGTGGTGCACCATTCTGGTTGGGCAGTTCGCGCCCATACATGCCAACCGCCAGGATCGCGAGCGGGTTCATTGCCTCATCCAGGCGCAACCCTTCCACGTAAGGCCAGTCGATCAGGGCAAAGCCCGAGCGCTGGCCCGGCATGCTCTTGGGGTCCTGCAGCGTTTCGAAACGCACATAGCGAGCCTTGGAAGTTGGCTCGACCTGCTTGAGCACCTCGGACAGCGGAAAGCCCAACCAGGGGATGACCATCGACCAGGCCTCGACGCAACGCAGCCTATAGATGCGCTCTTCAAGCTGCAGGGGTTTGACGAAATCCTCCAGCGCGTAACGCCCAGGCTTGCCGACCTCGCCATCGACAACCACGCTCCAGGGTTCGGTCTTGAGGCTACCGGCATTGGCCGCCGGATCGCCCTTGTCGGGCCCGAACTCATAGAAGTTGTTGTAGTGGGTAGCATCCTTGAACGGCGTGATTGTCTCATCCTTGACCGTCACGGCCTGCCAGCACGTCGCACCGAGCTTGTCCTTGAACCAGCCAGGTGTCGAACCCGCGTCCACGTCAGCATAGCGTGAAGCCTCGGCGGCCTGGCCGAGCACGGGCAAAGCGCCCAACGCAAACCCGGCTAGAGAGGCACCCAATACAGAGCGGCGAGAGAGATAGACACTTTCAGGGGTAACGTCCGATTCGTTGCAATCGGACGACTTGGGAAGCTTGATGAGCATGGCGGCTCCACAGCACTGGTGGCGGATGTACCAGTAAGACTATGGAGCCGGAGAGTTATTCCAGCATTAAATCTTTTTTCAGACTTTGCGACGACGACCGCGCAGCAAGTACTGCACTGGGCCTGAAACCGCATAGCCGAGGAAGATCAGCAGCAGAATCCGTGGTGGATCGCTGAACACCACGGCGAACACCAGCACCACGGCCAGGATCGCAACAAAGGGTACGCGCCCCTTGAGATCCAGCTCCTTGAAGCTGTTGTACTTGATATTGCTGACCATCAGCATGCCTGCAGCCGCCACCAGCAGCGCCACCAGGAACGACAGTTTCGAGCCCTGGATACCGTAGTCGCTGAAGGCCCAGACGGTACCCGCCACCACACCTGCGGCAGCCGGGCTGGCCAGACCGATGAAGTAGCGTTTGTCGGCGGTGCCGACCTGGGTGTTGAAACGCGCCAGACGCAACGCTGCGCCGGCCACATAGATGAAGGCGACCATCCAGCCGACCTTGCCCATGTCACCCAATGCCCAACCAAAGGCCAGCAGTGCCGGCGCCACACCGAAGGCAACCATGTCCGACAACGAGTCGTACTCGGCACCGAAGGCGCTCTGCGTGTTGGTCATCCGCGCCACACGGCCGTCGAGGCTGTCCAGGACCATGGCGACGAAGATGGCGATAGCGGCGAAGGCGAAGTACTTGCTCGCCTCTCGCGGGTCGCCTGCGCTCAGGGCGCTCTGCGCACTGATGGAGTTGATGATCGAGTAGAAACCGGCGAACAGGTTGGCGGTGGTGAAGAGGTTGGGCAACAAGTAGATGCCGCGATGCCGGACCTTGCGCCCTTCGGCGTCGTGACCTTCCTCAACATGCTCATCGACAGGTAGCAGGCTTTCGGCGTCGGAGGGCTTGTTCGGCTCTTCGGGACGTTCGCTCATGAAATGCACCTTGCAACTGGGTGGAATAAGTTCGACAGAGGCCGGCGAAACAGGTTCTAACGGCAGGCCTCTGGTCGCTTTATACCAGAAGCTGGCTGCCTAAACGAAAAAACGCGGCCGAAGCCGCGTTTTTAATCTATCGAGGCAAGACTCAGTTCTTGGTCTTGTCGACGATCTTGTTGGCCGAGATCCAAGGCATCATCGAGCGCAGTTGCTCGCCGATGATTTCGATGCCGTGGGCGGCGTTGTTACGACGCTTGGCGGTCATCGAAGGGTAGTTGGTCGCACCTTCGCTGATGAACATCTTCGCGTATTCGCCGTCCTGGATGCGCTTCAGAGCGTTGCGCATGGCCTTGCGGGATTCTTCGTTGATGACCTCAGGGCCGGTGACGTACTCACCGTACTCGGCGTTGTTGGAGATCGAGTAGTTCATGTTGGCGATACCGCCTTCGTACATGAGGTCAACGATCAGCTTCAGCTCGTGCAGGCACTCGAAGTAGGCCATTTCAGGCGCATAGCCTGCTTCGACCAGGGTTTCGAAACCGGCCTTGACCAGCTCGACGGTACCGCCGCACAGAACGGCCTGCTCACCGAACAGGTCGGTTTCGGTCTCGTCCTTGAAGGTGGTTTCGATGATGCCGGTACGGCCACCACCGACGCCAGCGGCGTACGACAGTGCGACGTTCTTGGCGTTGCCCGAAGCGTCCTGGTAGACCGCGATCAGGTCAGGAATACCGCCGCCCTTGACGAACTCGGAGCGCACGGTGTGGCCCGGAGCCTTCGGCGCGATCATGATCACGTCGAGGTCGCCACGTGGAACGACTTGGTTGTAGTGGATCGAGAAGCCGTGGGAGAAGGCCAGGGTCGCGCCTTTCTTGATGTTCGGTTCGATCTCGTTCTTGTACAGGGTGCCCTGGAATTCGTCCGGGGTCAGGATCATGACCAGGTCGGCAGCAGCGACGGCGGTGGCGACGTCAGCGACTTTCAGGCCGTGGGCTTCTGCCTTGGCAACGGTAGCCGAACCTTTACGCAGACCGACGGTAACGTCTACACCGGAGTCTTTCAGGTTGCACGCCTGGGCGTGACCCTGGGAACCGTAACCGATGATGGCGACTTTCTTGCCCTGGATGATGGAGAGGTCGCAGTCTTTGTCGTAGAACACTTTCATGGAAATACCCCTGGTTATATCTCGGCCCCGCAGGACCATCGCTAATTGGTGAAGTTAGATGCTGAGTACTTTGTCGCCACGGGCAATGCCGGTGACGCCGCTGCGCACGGTTTCGAGAATCGAAGCGGTGCCGATCGCCTGGATGAAGCTGTCCAGCTTATCGCTGGTGCCGCTCAGTTGCACGGTATACACACTGGCGGTGACATCGACGATCTGCCCACGGAAAATATCCGTGGTGCGCTTGATTTCGGCGCGCTGGGCGCCAGTAGCCTTGACCTTTACCAGCATCAGTTCGCGCTCGATATGAGCGCTCTCCGACAGGTCGACCAGCTTGACCACCTCTACCAGCTTGTTCAGGTTCTTGGTGATCTGCTCGATCACTTCGTCATGACCCACGGTGGTGAGGGTGAGACGCGACAGGGTCGGGTCCTCGGTCGGTGCAACCGTCAGGCTTTCGATGTTGTAGTTGCGCTGGGAGAACAGACCGACCACGCGCGACAAGGCACCAGGTTCGTTTTCCAGCAGCAGGGAAATGATGTGCCGCATATCAGGTACGCTCCGTCTTGCTCAGCCACATGTCACGCATCGAGCCGTCCTTGATCTGCATCGGGTAGACGTGCTCGGTCCGGTCGACCGCGATGTCGATGAACACCAGGCGGTCCTTCATCGCAAAGGCCTCTTCCAGTTTCGGCTTGAGGTCTTTGAGGCTGGTGATGCGGATACCCACATGGCCATAGGCCTCGGCCAGCTTGATGAAGTCAGGCAGCGACTCGACGTAGGAATGCGAGTGACGACCGTTGTAGGACATGTCCTGCCATTGGCGAACCATGCCCAGCACCCCGTTGTTCAGGTTGACGATCTTCACCGGCAGGCCGTACTGCATGCAGGTGGACAGCTCCTGGATGTTCATCTGGATGCTGCCTTCGCCAGTGACACAGGCCACGTCCTGGTCCGGGAAGTTGAGCTTGACGCCCATGGCTGCCGGGAAACCGAAGCCCATGGTGCCCAGGCCGCCGGAGTTGATCCAGCGGTTGGGTTTGTTGAAGCGGTAGTACTGCGCCGCGAACATCTGGTGCTGACCTACGTCGGAGGTGACGAAGGCATCGCCATGGGTCACTTCGCACAGCGTCTCGATGACCTGCTGAGGCTTGATGACACTGCCGTCGCCCTTGTCGTAAGGGAACAGGCCGCGGTCACCGCGCCACTCATCAATCTGCTTCCACCAGGCATCGAGGGCCGCCTTTTCAGGCTTCTCGCCGATTTCCTTGAGGATGGCCAGCATCTCGCTGAGCACGCTCTCGACCGGCCCCACGATCGGCACGTCGGCCTTGATCATCTTCGAGATCGACGCAGGGTCGATGTCGATGTGGATGATCTTGGCGTTCGGGCAGAACTTGGCCGGGCCGTTGACCACACGGTCATCGAAGCGCGCACCCACGGCGAGGATCACGTCGGCATTGTGCATCGCCAGGTTAGCGGTGTAGCTGCCGTGCATGCCCAGCATGCCGAGGAACTGGCGATCGGTACCCGGGAAGCCACCCAGCCCCATCAGGGTGTTGGTGACCGGCAGATTCAGGGACTTGGCGATTTCGGTCAGGGCTTCGGAGCCGCCACCGAGAATCACGCCGCCGCCGGAATAGACGATCGGACGCTTGGCGGCCAGGAGCATCTCGGCGGCCTTGCGGATTTGGCCGGAGTGGCCACGGACCGCAGGGCTGTAGGAGCGCAGCTTGACCTTTTTCGGGTAGACGTATTCGAACTTCTCGGCCGGGTTGGTCATGTCTTTTGGAATGTCGACCACGACCGGACCTGGGCGACCGGATTGCGCCAGGTAGAACGCTTTTTTCAGAACTTCCGGAATCTCGATGGGGTTCTTGATCATGAAGCTGTGCTTCACGATCGGCCGGGAGATCCCGATCATGTCGGTTTCCTGGAAGGCATCGGTGCCGACCATGGTGCTGGGCACCTGGCCAGACAGGATGACCATCGGGATGGAATCCATGTAGGCGGTGGCGATACCGGTAATAGCGTTGGTCGCACCGGGACCGGAGGTCACCAGGACCACGCCAGCCTTGCCGGTGGCACGGGCGTAACCGTCTGCCATGTGAGTGGCAGCCTGCTCATGACGCACCAGGATGTGCTGGACTTCCGGTTCCTTGAACAGGGCATCGTAAACATGAAGGAGAGCACCGCCAGGGTACCCGTAGATGTGCTTAACGCCTTCGTCACGCAAGAAGCGGACGACCATCTCAGCGCCAGATAAAAGCTCCACGTTGTTCACCTCTAAAACGCCAGAATACCGCCCCATCCGGGCGGGTCTTAATAGGTTTACTGCCAAGCAGAGCATGAGCGAACGTCAGCACTGACTGAGCAAGTATTGGGATCGCCCCAGAGTGTTGCGGGGTTTTCCCACCCAGCGCGAGGTAACGCGTTGCGGGGTGTAGCGAGTCGGCGCGGGTGTGCGCCTCATGATCTGCCTAGCGGGTCTGCTTCTGGCAGTCCCCCTACAGCGGAAACTGGATTCTTCTGATTCGCCGCCCTCAAGTCAAGAAAAATTATTGCCAATTTTTCCCTGAGATGAATTCCCACCACCACGAAAAAGGACACCAGCAGCAGGAAAGTAAAGATTTCCATAAAAAAGGGCCACAATCTGCGGCCCTTGAAGGAAAAAGAGAAGAAATCAGGCTCAAGCGGCGATCAATCGATCGAATGCTGCCAGCAGGCGGCGAAGTTCGCGGCTTTCTTCCGGACGGTCGGTGAAGACCGTCTCGGCCATGATCAGGATCCCAGATGCACTGGGCAGAGGATGGCCATGCTCAAGAATAAGCTTCATCCGCGGCAGGAAAATCCACTGCAGCCACTGCTCGAACGCCAGCGTGTCGACTGCGAACGGTACGGTGCTGGCCAGGGCGCTTTCGCCAGGAGACACCTCGTCCCACCAGCCACGGACCTGAAGCTCGCGCTCGATCAGCAGCAGGTGGTCGGCTATATCGAGAATGCGCTGTTCCATCACGAAGCGGTCCGCGCCTTCTGCCGTGCCAGGGCGGCGCCGGCACTGTCACCCTGCTTCTCGCGAACCTGGGCGATGATGTTCCACAGCTCGGCCTGCAGATCAGGACGACCGTTGGCATACGTCAGTGCCCGGCGAGCGAGTTGCTCGGATTGTGCAGCGTCACCTTGCGACAGACGCACCTGAGCCAGGCGGAACAGCACCTGAGGCTCACGCGGTGCGATGCGCTGGGCACGCTCCAGGCTGGACGAAGCACCGTTGAGGTCTCCGCTGCCCTGCTGCTGTTGGGCGGTTGTCAGCAATGCCAGTACTGGACCGTCCAGCTGCTCATCGGCGGACAACCCGCCCCCATTGCTGCGCGGAATACCGGTAGGCGCACGAGTGGCAGCGGCCGGGGCGCTGTTCATCGACGCGATGTCGAAAGGTTCGTCACCTGCCGGATTAGGGTTGGTGGTGATCGGCCCGCCACTGACCGGTCCCGGGGTGATCGGGCCGGTGCTCAGCGGTGCAGAGCCGGTCTGGGCCGGGAAGGTCTGGATCGGCGATGCGCCCGCGCCCTGCGGGATCATCACCGTGACCCCGGAATCCTCAGGCAGGGACTGGGCCTGGGACGTACCATTGCTGCCGGAGGAGACCGGCGCGCCACGGTTGGCCGAGACACGCTCGCTGTTCGAGACCCGCGTACTCGAATCGACCACCGGAATGGCGCCACGCGGGACGCTGGCGCAGCCGTGCAGCACGGCCAGCGCCGTCAAGGCAGGAAACCACCACTTGTTCACTTCACACCCTCTTCAATACAGGCCGCTCAATTCATCCAGCCCTTGACCCAGTCCATGACCGACTCGGCAGGATTCTGTTCGCCACCGCAAGTCGTACCGGCAGGTGGTTCGCTCCCACGAATATACGGCATCTGCACCGCTCCCGGACAGCTACCGTCGGAGCCCTGGGCGCTGTGCGGATCGATCCAGGCCTTCACCACGTTATCCGGCTGCGGCATGTCCAGCGGCAGCGGGTCGGCCTTGCGCATGAAGCTGGTCCAGACCTGCAACGCGCCGGTGGCGCCGGTGAACGGGGTCTTGCCATTGTCGTCGCGGCCAAGCCAGACCACTGCCAGCAGGTCCTGGCTGAAGCCTGAGAACCAGCTGTCGCGCGAGTCGTTGCTGGTACCGGTCTTGCCCGCCAGCGTCAGATTGTTCGGCAGCACGTTGTACACCGAGCGGCCGGTACCCTCGCGCATCACCCGCTGCATGGCGTTCTGCACCAGGTAGATCGCACCCGGATCGAAGGTCTGCTGGATCTGGAACGGGTAGCGCTTGAGCGGCTCGCCTTCGGCGGTCAGCACGCTGCGAATCCCGCGCATCGGTGTATTGAAGCCGCCGTTGGCGATGGTCTGGTACATGGTCGCGACCTGCATCGGCGACATGCCGCCAGCGCCCAGCAGCATCGACGGGAACGCCGGCCAGTCGACCTTGACACCCAGTCGGCCGATGGTCTTGATGACGTTGGGCACGCCCACCTCAAGGCCCAGCTTGGCGGTGGACAGGTTGTAGGAGTTGGCCAGCCCCTGATACAGGTAGATAGTGCCGTGGGAGCGTCGGTCGTAGTTCTGCGGGCGCCATACCTGGCCATCGGCGCCCTTGACCGAAAACGGTTCGTCCTGCACCCAGCTGGTCAGGGTGTACTTGCTCGGCTGCTCCAGCGCAGTCAGATAGACCGCTGGCTTGACCAGCGAACCGATCGGCCTGACCGCGTCGATGGCGCGGTTGAAGCCGGCGAAGCCCGACTGACGGCTGCCGATCAGCGCCTGCACTTCGCCGGTTTCCGGGTTGGTCACCACCATCGCCGACTCGACCTCGTCGGCGCCTTTGCGGCCGGCCAGGCGCTTGAAGGTTTCACTCATCGCGGTTTCGGCCTTCATCTGCAGGATCGGGTCGAAACTGGTGAAGATACGCAAGCCTTCTTCGGTCAGGTCTTCGTCGCGATAGTCCTGGCGTAGCTGACGCTTGACCAGGTCGAGGAAAGCCGGGAAAGAACTATCGGCCAGGCTGCCGCGCTTGGTCACGCCCAGCGGCATCTTCTTCGCCGCATCGACCACTTCCTGGCTGGCCACGCCCTGCTCGGCGAGCAGGTCGAGCACCAGGTTACGCCGTTGCAGAGCGCGCTCAGGGTAGCGACGCGGGTTGTAGTAGGACGGCCCCTTGACCATACCTACCAGCAGGGCAATCTGGTGCAGCTTGAGCTCCGACAGCGGCTGGCTGAAGAAGAACTGGCTGGCCAGGCCGAAACCGTGCACCGCGCGCTGGCCGTCCTGACCGACGAACACCTCGTTCAGGTAGGCTTCGAGGATCTCGCGCTTGTCGTAGTGCATTTCGAGCAGCACGGCCATCATCGCCTCGGTCAGCTTGCGGCTGAGGCTGCGTTCGTTGGTCAGGAAGAAGTTCTTCACCAACTGCTGCGTGAGCGTGCTGCCGCCCTGGCGCATGGCCCCGGACGAGGTGTTGACCCACACCGCCCGCGCGATCGACTTGGGCGAAACACCGAAGTGGCTGTAGAAGTCGCGGTCTTCGGTGGCGATCAAGGTCTCGAGCAGATATGGCGGCACCTGGTCGATATTGATCAGGATGCGGTCTTCGAGATTCTTCGGGTAGATACCACCGATCATCAACGGTTCCAGGCGCACCACGTCGAGCTTGCCACCGTTGGCCCCTGCCAGCCCCGCGACATAGTCGCCGGAGAAACGTACACGCACGAACTGCGCAGGCTCCATGCCCTCGTAGAACTGGAAGCCTCGGGTATTGAGATCGACGTTGCCGCCGTTGACCGAGGCCTCGCCGGGGCCATTGGCCGTTGCCTCGCGGCGGTAACCCAGGGCATCGAGTTCGGTGAGGAAGTCGTCCTTGCTCAGCTTCTGGCCGACGAACAGCTCCAGCGGCCGGGCATACACCTTGGCCGGGATGGTCCAGCGCTTGCCGGAGAACTTCTCCTGGACGACGGCATCGAGGTAGACCGCAAAGCCGGCGATCACCACCAGGCCGACCAGGCTGAGCTTGAGAGCCCAGCCCAGCCAGGCGCGGGAGCGGCTGGGCGGAAGTTTCTTGGGGGTTCGGGAATTTCGGGTACGAGTCATGGCGGCGGATTATACGCACTTTGCAAAGGCAGGGGACGCCCTCCAGCGGTAGGCAGGGGCGGCTCCATTGACCATAATGTCGCCTTCGAATTCCCTGACCCCGGAAGGATCTCCGTGAGCCAAGCCCTGATCAGCGCGCTGCAGAACCCCGCCCTCTACCCCCACGCCGTAGAAGGCTTCCAGCTCATCGAGACGCACATCTCCTGGGTTCTACTCACTGGCGAATACGCCTACAAGATCAAGAAGCCGATGAACTTCGGCTTCCTCGATTTCACCGGCCTGGACCAGCGCCAGCATTTCTGTAACGAAGAATTGCGCCTGAACCAGCGCCTGACCGAAGGCCTGTACCTGGAAGTGCTGCCGATCACCGGCAGCGCCGAAGCACCGCAGCTCGGCGGCGAAGGTGAGCCGATCGAGTTCGCCCTGAAGATGCGCCAGTTCCCCCAGGGTCAGATGCTCAGCACCCTGCAAGCCAACGGCGAGCTGAACGCCGGCCACATTGACCAGATGGCCCGGCAGATCGCCGAATTCCACCTGCAAGCGCCGAAAGTGCCGGTCGATCACCCGCTGGGCACGCCGGAAGCAGTAATGGCGCCGGTCGAGCAGAACTTCGAGCAGATCCGCCCGTTCCTTACTGACAAGGCCGACCTGCAGCAACTCGACGCCCTGCAAGCCTGGGCCCGCAGCAGCTTCGAACGCCTGCATGGCCTGCTCGAGGCGCGCAAGGCCAATGGTTTCATCCGCGAGTGCCACGGCGACATCCACCTGGGTAACGCCACCCTGATCGACGGCAAGGTGGTGATCTTCGACTGCATCGAATTCAACGAGCCGTTCCGCCTGACCGATGTGTACGCCGACACCGCTTTCCTGGCCATGGACCTGGAAGACCGCGGCCTGAAATGCCTGGCCCGGCGCTTCGTCAGCCAGTACCTGGAACTGACCGGCGACTACGAAGGCCTGGAACTGCTGAATTTCTACAAGGCCTACCGTGCCCTGGTACGCGCCAAGGTCGCTCTGTTCAGCCTGTCGCCCGATGCCGATGGCGTGCAGCGCGCCACGACCCTGCGCACCTATCGCAACTACGCCAACCTGGCAGAGAGCTACAGCGCCATCCCTTCGCGCCTGCTGGCCATCACCCATGGCGTATCCGCCGTCGGCAAGAGCCATGTGGCGATGCGCCTGGTCGAGTCGCTGGGGGCGATCCGCGTACGTTCGGATGTCGAGCGCAAGCGTCTTTACGGCGAGCAGCAGGCGCAGAACTCCGGCCAACTGCAAGCAGGCATCTATGACCAGGATGCCAGCATCGGCACCTACCAGCGCCTGAATGAGTTGGCCGCGACCATCCTGCGCGCCGGCTTCCCGGTCGTGCTCGATGCCACCTACCTCAAGCGCGAGCAGCGCAAGGCGGCAGCTGAAGTTGCCAACAGCACCGGCGTCCCTTTCCTGATCCTCGACTGCCAGGCGCCCGAAGCGGTCATCACCAGTTGGCTGGAGCAGCGTCAGACAGAAAATGTCGATCCGTCCGACGCCACCCTGGAGGTGGTCAAGGCCCAGCAAGCCAGCCGCGACCCATTGGACGAAGAGGAGGCCGTGCACGGCAAGCGGGTCGACACCCATGAAAGTGCCAGCATGAACCAACTCATCGAGCAGATCCGCCAGCGCCTGCCTGGTCTCTGACCTGCAAGGCGTGAAGCAGTCCACAGTTCGCGCCTGAACTTCGGCGCCACCTCAGTGATGGCATTACAATATCATCACAACCCTGAGGAGGCGCCGTCATGAACCAGCCCCGGCAACTGGACAACGCCCTGTACACTCTGGTGCGCGAGGAACAGATCGCCACCTTCAACCGCGAGAAGCCTGACGACGGCCCCATCGATTTTCGCGGTGGTGATTTCCGAGGCCTTGACCTGCGCAACCTCGACGTACGCGGTATCGATTTCACCGACGCCTACTTCCATGCAGCCGACCTGCGCGGGCTGGATCTGCGCGAAACGGGCATGGAAGGTGCCAGCATTTCCCACGCGCAGATCTCCGGGACCTACTTCCCGGGCGACCTGAGCGCCGATGAAATCCTCATGTCCCTGAAGTTCGGTACGCGCATGCGTTATCGTCCGAAGGGCTGAGCCTGACATTTCTGAACACAGCATCCCGTCGCCCTCACATGGCAAAAGGCCGCGTATTCGCCCAGCCCCGCTACACTCCTCTCTGACCTGCTCGCGATTTATCCACAGACCCGTTCGGCCATCGCAAGGAGGCTCGATGAACGATGAGTTGCAGCATCTGAAGAATCTAGGCAAGACCTCTGCGCAATGGTTGCATGCCGCCGGTATCCACAGCGCTTCGGATTTGCGCCGCCTGGGCGCGGTCGGCGCTTACCAGGCCGTGAAAACACGGGGCTTCCGTGCCTCGAAAGTGTTGTTGTACGCCATTGAGGGCGCACTGCTGGATATGCATTGGAACGATCTGCCCGCCGAACGCAAGCAGGCACTGAACCAGCAACTGGACGCCAAGACCCCCCCGCAAAAAAAAGCAGAATAATCGAAGAAAGGGTATTGACCTCTAAATGAGAATCGTTATGATTATCACAACTGGTCGCGAGACTGGTTGGATAAACTGAAAGCCCCTGGTTCGGACTCTCAGATTATCTCCTCATCAGGCTAATCACGGTTATTGACCCGGCAATTTGCCGGGTCTTTTTTTGCCTGCAGGTTTGCAGGCAAATATCCTGAGCGGCGCGTGATGACTACCCGCCGCGCAACTGAGCACAGTAATCCTGTTCAGGCAGTGCCGCGGTGTACCACACGTAGTCCGCCATCCCTGCCTCGACCTTCTGCCCGACTTCGGCCAACAACAGCACACGGGTATCGCCTTGCGCCTGCAGATCGATCAAATGCAACGGCACACCCAAGTCCTTGCGCGCGTGGTAGGCGCCGGCCAGCAAGAGTGCAGGCTGCGGTGCCGCGAGCAGACGCTCGGCCATGTGTCGGTCCCTTTGCTGCTGGATGACCAGCATGGCCGGCAACTGGCTTTCCGGCAGCAATCCGCAATGGCCCTCGCGCACTTGCTCCAGCAAGGCAGCCTTCACCTGCGGGGCATTCGACCGCTCGCCGCTCAGCACGGGCTGTCGGCGATAGGCCCCACGCATTGCCTCGGGGCTCAGGTCGCCAGCCAACAAAACCCCAGGGCCTTTCAGGGCCTCGCGCACGATCGGCGCGTACATCTGCCAATCCCAACCCTGCTGCCAGTCCAGTGCTGCGGGCAAATCGCTCGGAAGCTGCGCCTGACGCTGCACCTTGTCGATCAGCGGCTGCTGGGCAGGCTGGAGCATCTCCAGCACCACGCTGCCTTGCGGCCTGGCGGTCTGCAAAGCCTGCAGCAGCCATCGCTGCAGCGCATGGTGATCGGGGTTGTCGTGTTTTTCCCCGACCAGTATTCGCGGCACATCGCTCAATGCCTGAACCAGCTCATCGGGCGTCAGGACACGCCCACTGGGCAATGCCTGTATCTGACCGAGCGCTGGCTCTTCCAGCCCTTGGCTACTCTGCCAGGCTGGCAACTCTGGCAATGCAGGTCGATGTACCTGGCAACCCGAAATCGTCAAGAACACGCTCATCGACAGGCCGAACAGCAAGGCATAGCGCATCGAGGGCTCCTAGCGGGTGATGATCAGCGGGTGGCCACGCTCCGGATGGGGCTGCACGAGCACATCGATACCGAAGACCGCCTTGAGCGCCTGCGGAGTCAGCACCCGGGCCGGTGTATCGAGCGCGTGGCTGCGCCCCTGTTCCAGCAGCAGAATAGCGTCACAGTAGCGCGCGGCAAGGTTCAGGTCGTGCAGGATCACCAGCACTGCCGCACCGCGGTCGGCAAAACTGCGCACCGCCTGCAACGTGGTGTGCTGGTGCAACGGATCGAGGGCCGAGGTCGGCTCATCCAGCAGCAGCGTCGCCCCCTCCTCCCCTGGCCACAGCTGCGCCAGCACCCGGGCCAGGTGAACACGCTGACGCTCGCCGCCGGACAACGCGAGGTAACTGCGTTCGACCAGGTGCCAGGCATCGGCCGCCTTAAGTGCCGCCTCAACGATCTCCCGGTCGCGCTGTTGGCCACTACCGTGGGGCAACCGGCCCAGGCCCACCACTTCTTCGACATTGAAGGCAAAACCCAGGCTGGACACCTGCGGCAACACCGCCAGACGTCGCGCGCGCTCCTGCCCCGGCCAGTGTGCCAACGCCCGCCCTTGCAGCAGGACTTGCCCCTGGCTCGGCGCCAGCTCGCCACACAATGCCCCCAGCAAGCTGCTCTTGCCCGCCCCGTTGGGGCCGAGCACACCCAGGACCTGCCCAGGTCTGAGATGCAGGTCGATACCGTGCAGCACCTCGGTGCTGCCGCGTTTGAGCGACAAGCCTTTGACTTCGAGCATCAGCGCCCCCTCCTGACCAGCAGGAACAGGAAGAACGGAGCACCAATGAAGGCCGTCACGATCCCGATCGGCAGCTCCGCGGGTGCCAACGCCAAGCGTGCCACCAGATCAGCGAACAGCAGCAGAGTGCCCCCCGCCAGCAACGACGCGGGCAACAGCACGCGATGATCAGGCCCCGCAACCAGACGCACCAGGTGCGGAACCACCAGGCCAATGAAGCCGATCAGGCCCGCTGCCGCCACTGCCGCGCCAACACCCAGGGCAGTGCAGAACACCAGTTCGCGCTTGAGCCCTTCTACATCGATGCCCAGGTGACGCGCCTCGGACTCACCTAGCAACAACGCGTTCAACGCCTGCGCCCGCCGCGGCAGCCACAAGGTTACCCCCAGAGCCACCAGCAGCAGTGGCCACAGGCGCTGATAGCTGGCGCCGTTGAGGCTGCCCAGGTTCCAGAACGTCAGAGTGCGCAAGGTGGCGTCGTCGGCCAGGTAGGTGAACAACCCGACCGCCGAGCCGCCGAGGGCGGTCATGGCGATACCGGCCAGCAGCATGGTAGCCACGTCGGTTTGCCCATTGCGCCGCCCCAGGCGATAGACCAATGCCGTAACACCAAGCCCGCCGATGAAGGCACAAAGCGACAGCAGGTAGGGTGCGAACCACTCCGGTATGCCCCCCAGCCAGGCACCGCCGACAATGGCCACGGCGGCGCCGAGCGCCGCGCCGCTGGCAACCCCAACCAGGCCAGGATCGGCCAGCGGGTTGCGAAACAGCCCTTGCATGGCCACCCCGGACAGCGCCAGCACCGCACCGACGGCCAGCCCCAGGAGCGTGCGCGGCAAGCGAATCTGCCCGAGAATCAGCTCAGCTTGCTCAAGACCCTCTCGCTCGACGGGCATCCCCAGCAGCCGCAATCCGGCGCGCAGGATATCGCCCAGCGGCAGGCTGACCGGCCCCAGCGCCAGCGACAGCCACACCGCCAGCAGGCACAGGAATGTCAGACCGATGAACAGCGTACGCGGCTGGACCCGCTGCTTCATTGGCTGAGGCTGGCCTTGGCTGCGGGATAGAAGGCACCAGCCAGCTCATGCAAGGTAGCCGGCAGCCGCGGGCCGAGGCCACCGACCAACAGCGTCGGATCGAGTGACACCAGGCGCTTGTCGCGCACCGCACGCGAAGCGGCCAACGCCGGGTTTTCCTTGAGCAGGGCCTTGAGCGCCTGCTCGCCGTCCAGTGCCCGATCGGAAAACACCACGACATCCGGGTCCAACGCTGCCAGCGCTTCGACGGAGAAGTTCTTGTAACCCCGGTGATCCGCCAGGTTGCGCGCACCAGCCTGGCGCAACAGCCAGTCGCCTGAAGTGCCCTGCCCCGCGATCAACGGCTTGGCCCCGGCATGTCCGACCAGCAGCAACACGCCTGGAGCCTTCTGACCGGCCTGGGCCTGCTTGATCTTTGCCTGCAGCGCATCGAGCTGCTGGTGGTAGCGGGTGCTCAACTCACTGGCTTTGCGCTGCGCACCGAGCAGCTCGCCCAGGTGCTTGAGATTCTCGTCCACTGCCGCCAAGTCAGCCTCGCTGGAGAACAACTCGACACGCACACCAGCCCCGCGCACCTGCGCCAGCACCGGCGGCGGCCCCATCTCCTCGGTGCCGACCAGCACATCCGGACGCAGGCTGAGGATACCCTCGGCCGACAGTTGACGTTGGTAGCCGATGCTCGGCAGGGCCTTGAGCGACTGCGGATGCTGGCTGGTTGTGTCGACGCCGACCAGACGCGCCTCGCCGCCCAGGGCGCTGATCCATTCGCTCAGCGCGCCCCCGGCGCTGACCCAGCGCTGCGGTAAGTCGGCGGCCAGCAACGGGGAAGAAAGGACAAGACCAGCGCACAAAGCGATCAGGGCAACAGGACGGCGCATCATCGGGTTCCTTTGCAGAAGGCGGCCAGACACCTTGTGGCACCTGACGGAACTGCGCACCATGGACGGGCTGGCGCAGTGGATGCGGGCAATTTGATAATTATTCGCATTGAAGCGTCAAGCCACCATTGGTTTCAAGAGTCTTATCTGCAATGCATTTCCTCTGCTCCTCCCAAGCCCTCGCCGAAGGCGGTAGCCGCGCCTTCAGCGTAGCCGGTGAAACGCTGTTCGGCGTGCGCCGCCAGGGCCAGGTGTACCTGTACCGCAACTACTGCCCACACCGCGGCATCACCTTGAACTGGGCGCCGGACGGTTTTCTCGATGACAGCGCCAGCCTGATTCATTGCGCCCACCATGGCGCGCTGTTCCTGATCGAGTCCGGCGAATGCGTGTCGGGCCCCTGCGAGGGCGAATCGTTGCAGGCCCTGGACTGCCACGAAGACAGCCAGGGCATCTGGCTCAAGGATTGAGCAATACCGGCAGGCGGCGATCGATGACGATCTGCTCGGCGTCAAGGCGTGCCCCATAGGCCAGCACCTCGACACCATCGGCCACCGCATCGCGCAGTGCCTGGGCATAGCCGGGGTCGATCTCTTCGGCCGGACGTACCGCCTCGATGCCGGTGAGGTTGACGCAGTACAACTGCACGGCGCGAACACCCTGGCGGGCCAGTGCGGCGAGCTCGCGCAGGTGCTTGGCGCCGCGTTGGGTCACCGCGTCAGGAAAGGCCGCCACCGCCGTATCGGGATAGCCCAGGGTCACACTCTTGACCTCGACATAAGCCGGGCCATCGGCGAACTCCAGGCGAAAATCCACGCGACTGCGCTCTTCGCCATAGGCCACCTCACGCTTGAGCGCGGTGAACCCGGCCAACTCGGTGATCACGCCCGCGCGCAGGGCTTCCTCGACCAAGGCATTGGCCCTGCCGGTATTGACGCAGGCCATGCGCCCCTGGGGCGTTTCGCTGATCTCCCAGGTGCCCGGCAGCTTGCGCTTGGGGTCGTTGGAACGACTGAACCAGACCTGCCCGCCGTCGCGCATGCAATTGAGCATCGAGCCGGTATTCGGGCAGTGGATGGTCATCTGTTCGCCATTGGCCAGCTCGATGTCGGCCAGGAAGCGCTTGTAGCGGCGCAGCAGACGCGCCTGTTCGAGTTCGGGAAAAAACAGCATCAGGGTTGCCAGCTCCGCAGGCCACGGGCGATGCGCTGCACCGCTTCTTCCAGGCGCGCCAGGCTCTGGGTGTAGGCAAAGCGTACGTGATGCCCAGCCTGGTGACGGCCGAAGTCCAGCCCTGGCGTAAAGGCCAGGTGCTCGGTTTCCAGGAAATGGCGGCAGAAGGCGAAGGCATCGCCGCCGAAAGCACTGATGTCGGCATATAGATAGAAGGCGCCCTGCGGCTCCACGGCGATGCCGAAACCGAGCTCGCGCAAGGCGGGCAGCAGGTAGTCGCGGCGCCGGGCGAACTCGGCGCGGCGTTCTTCGAAAATGGCCAGGGTGCCGGGCTCGAAGCACGCCAGCGCAGCATGCTGGGCCATGCTCGGCGCGCTGATGTAGAGGTTCTGCGCCAGCTTTTCCAGATCAGCCACGGCCGAAGGCGGCGCCACCAGCCAGCCGAGACGCCAGCCGGTCATGCCGAAATACTTGGAAAAACTATTCAGGACGAAGGCGTCGTCATCCACCTCCAGTACGCTCGGCGCGTCCATGCCGTAGGTCAGGCCATGGTAGATCTCGTCCACCACCAGGTGCCCATGATGCTCACGGGTGGCCCGGGACAAGCTGGCCAGGGCCTCACGGTCGAGCACGGTGCCGGTCGGGTTGGCGGGCGAAGCCACCAGCGCACCCACGGTATCCTTGTCCCAGTGCCGCTCGACCAGGTCGGCGGTGAGCTGGTAATTCACCTCCGGCCCCACCGGCACCAGTTGCGCGCCACCTTCGACCAGGCGCAGGAAATGGCGGTTGCACGGGTAGCCTGGGTCGGCCAGCAGCCAGTGCTTGCCCGGATCCACCAGCAGGCTGCTGGCCAGCAGCAGCGCGCCGGAACCTCCAGGCGTCACGAGGATTCGCTCGGGATCCACCGCCAGGCCATAACGCTGGCCGTAGAAACCTGCGATCGCCTCGCGCAACGCAGGCAGGCCACGGGCGGCAGTGTAGCGGGTGTGCCCTGCCGCGAGCGCGGCCTGCCCGGCTTCGACGATCGGCGCGGCCGTGGTGAAGTCCGGCTCGCCGATCTCCAGGTGGATCACATCATGGCCAGCCGCCTGCAGCTCGTTGGCACGCGCCAGCAGCGCCATGACATGGAAGGGTTCGATGGCGCGGCTGCGCGCACTGTAGGAGTGGGCCATGACCTTCTCTCAATTGAGTCTAAACTGGTGATTCTACTGTCGAGAAACACCGAACGGGCGACGCGGGCTGCTGTCAATACCTCGGATCGGGCGGGGTAGCGCACCCCCGATCTATCTGGTAAGTTCGGCGGCTCGCAGTCGCAGGGCCGGCGGTCGCCGGAGATGGAGCATCCTGCGCATTGGATCAGATGAGTGAGAGGCGGTCTATTCATGTCCACCGTAGAAAAGCAGAAAACCAATCAGACCATGTACGGTGTCGAGCCCTATAAGGAAACCAAGGGTGAAGAGTACATGGGCGAACCCATGCGCAAGCACTTCACCAAGCTACTGGGCGCATGGAAGCTCGAGCTGATGACCAGTGTCGATCAGACCGTGACCCATATGAAGGACGAAGCCGCCAACTTCCCGGACCCTGCGGACCGCGCGAGCCAGGAAGAAGAGTTCGCTCTGGAGCTGCGTAACCGCGACCGTGAACGCAAGCTGATCAAGAAGATCGACAAGACCTTGCAGAAGATCCAGGACGAAGAATACGGCTGGTGCGACTCCTGTGGCATCGAGATCGGCCTGCGCCGACTGGAAGCCCGTCCCACCGCAGACCTGTGCTTCGACTGCAAGGAAATTGCCGAGAAAAAGGAAAAGACGGTCGGCAAAGGCTGATCCTTCTTCCCTTCGAACGGGGCGCATCGAGCGCCCCGTTTCATTTATATGCCCAGCACATCCATGAACGACTCCCGCTATATCGGGCGATTCGCCCCCACCCCCAGTGGCTTCCTGCATTTCGGCTCGCTGGTCGCCGCCCTCGCCTCCTGGCTCGATGCCCGCGCCGTCGACGGGCGCTGGCTGCTGCGCATGGAGGACACCGATCCGCCCCGGGAAATGCCCGGTGCCCGTGACGCCATCCTGCAGACCCTCGAACGCTACGGCCTGGAGTGGGATGGCGAAGTGGTGTTCCAGAGCCAGCGTCATGAGGCCTACGCCACGGTGGTCGATCGCCTGTTCAGCATGGGCCTGGCCTACGCCTGCACCTGTTCGCGCAAGCAGTTGGAAGGGTATGGCGGCATCTATCCCGGTTTCTGCCGCAACGCTGGCCATGCCCGCGAAAATGCCGCCATCCGAATTCGGGTGCCCGAACTGCTCTACCGCTTCAACGACCGCGTACAGGGGGAATACCAGCAGCACCTTGGACGCGAGGTGGGGGATTTCGTCATCCAGCGCCGCGACGGGCTGTATGCCTATCAACTGGCAGTGGTGCTGGACGATGCCTGGCAAGGCGTGACCGACATCGTGCGCGGCGCCGATCTGCTCGACAACACCCCGCGCCAGCTGTACCTGCAGGAACTACTGGGGTTCTCGCAACCGCGCTACCTGCACATTCCGCTGATCGTGCAGCCTGATGGACACAAGCTGGGCAAATCGTACCGTTCACCACCGCTGCAGGCGGACCAGGCCACACCGTTGCTGCTGCGCGCGTTACGGGCACTGGGGCAGGCGAGTGACCCGGCGCTGGAAGGCGCCAGTGCGGCAGAGGTACTGGCGGTGGCGCGCAGGCAGTGGAAACCTGAGGCGATTGCGCGGCGATTGACGGTGCCGGAAGCAGATCTGCGCTGACGCGGCCGGCCCTCTCGCGAGGCAAACTCTGCACGATTCAAAACCCCAAGAAATTCAAACTCTTGGCGAACACCCCAGAATCCCGCTAGCATCGCCCCGGCCATTTGCGCCAATAATAAGAAGCTCAAATCCGCAGCGCCCTGCCATCGAGGCCCGCATGTATATCTATCGCTTGGTCCTGCTTCTGGTCGTGGGGATCTATCTGTTCTCCCCGGCCATCATGGACTGGTGGATCGAACCGACCGGAGCCTGGTACCGCCCGTATCTGCTCTGGCTGATCCTGATCGTCGTCACCTTCATCCTGCAGAGCCAACGAGATGCCGATGAGCTTTAGCCTGACCCAGATGATCCTGATCAGCGCCGCCTACCTGCTGGTGCTGTTCGGCGTGGCCTGGGTCAGCGAACGCGGGTTGATCCCGCGCTCGGTCATCCGCCACCCCCTGACCTACACCCTGTCGCTGGGCGTCTATGCCAGTGCCTGGGCGTTCTATGGTTCGGTAGGCCTGGCCTACCAGTACGGCTACGGCTTCCTCGCCTGTTACCTGGGCGTGTCCGGCGCCTTCCTGCTGGCACCGGTACTGCTCTACCCGATTCTCAAGATCACCCGCACCTACCAGCTCTCCTCACTGGCCGACCTGCTGGCGTTCCGTTTCCGCAGCACCTGGGCCGGTGCCCTGACCACGGTGATCATGCTGATCGGCGTATTGCCGTTGCTGGCCCTGCAGATCCAGGCGGTGGCCGATTCCATCAGCATCCTGACCGGCGAGCCGGTCAAGGCGCGCGTGGCCTTCGCCTTCTGCGTACTGATCATCCTCTTCACCATTTTCTTCGGCTCACGCCATATCGCCACCCGCGAGAAGCACGAAGGCCTTGTGTTCGCCATCGCCTTCGAGTCGGTGATCAAGCTGCTGGCCCTGGGCGGCATCGGCCTGTACGCCTTGTACGGGGTGTTCGGTGGTCCGCACGAGCTGGAAGTCTGGCTGCTGCAGAACCAGACGGCACTGGCCGCGCTGCACACGCCGTTGCAGGAGGGACCATGGCGCACGCTGCTGCTGGTGTTCTTCGCCTCGGCGATTGTCATGCCGCACATGTACCACATGGCCTTCACCGAGAACCTCAGCCCGCGCTCGCTGGTCAGTGCCAGCTGGGGCCTGCCGCTGTTCCTGCTGCTGATGAGCCTGGCGGTGCCGCTGGTGCTATGGGCTGGCCTGCGCCTGGGTGCGAGCACCAACCCGGAATACTTCACCCTGGGCCTGGGCATCGCCGCCAACAACGAGGCCCTGGCCTTGCTCGCCTATGTCGGCGGTCTGTCAGCGGCCAGCGGCCTGATCATCGTCACCACCCTGGCACTCTCGGGCATGGCCCTCAACCACCTGGTGCTGCCGCTCTACCAGCCCCCTGCCGAGGGCAACATCTACCGCTGGCTGAAATGGACGCGCCGCGCGCTGATCGTCGCGATCATCACTGCAGGCTTCGTCTTCTACCTAACCCAGAATACCCACCAGAGCCTGGCCAACCTGGGCATCGTCGCCTTCGTCGCCACGCTGCAGTTCCTGCCGGGCGTACTTTCGGTACTGTACTGGCCAACCGCCAATCGACGCGGCTTCATCGCCGGCCTGCTGGCCGGCACACTGGTGTGGATGGTCACCATGCTCCTGCCGCTGCTGGGCAATGTGCAGGGCTTCTACATCCCGCTGCTGAACATGATCTACGTACTGGACGACACCAGCTGGCACATGGCGGCCATCGCCTCGCTGGCGGCCAACGTGCTGCTGTTCACCCTGATCTCGCTGTTCACCAACGCCAGCAGCGAGGAGGTCAGCGCCGCCGAGGCCTGCGCAGTGGACAATGTGCGCCGCCCGCAACGTCGCGAACTGCATGCGGCCTCCCCCCAGGAGTTCGCTACCCAACTGGCCAAGCCACTGGGCGCCAAGGCCGCGCAAAAAGAAGTCGAGCAGGCCCTGCGTGACCTCTACCTGCCCTTCGACGAACGCCGCCCCTACGCCCTGCGTCGCCTGCGTGACCGCATCGAGGCCAACCTCTCGGGACTGATGGGTCCCAGCGTAGCCCAGGACATGGTCGAAACTTTCCTGCCCTACAAGTCCGGTAACGAGAACTACGTCACCGAAGACATTCACTTCATCGAAAGTCGTCTCGAGGACTACCACTCGCGCCTGACCGGCCTTGCCGCCGAGCTCGATGCCCTGCGCCGCTACCACCGGCAGACATTGCAGGAACTGCCCATGGGTGTCTGCTCGCTGGCCAAGGACCAGGAAATCCTGATGTGGAACAGGGCCATGGAGGAGCTGACCGGCATCGCCGCCAAGCACGTGGTCGGTTCGCGTCTGGTGACCATCGCCGAACCTTGGCGCGGGTTGCTGCAAGGCTTCATCGACCTTCCCGACGAGCACCTGCACAAGCAACGCCTGGCCCTCGATGGCCAGCCGCGCTGGCTCAACCTGCACAAGGCGGCCATCGACGAGCCGCTGGCCCCGGGTAACAGCGGCCTGGTGCTGCTTGTCGAAGACCTCACCGAGACCCAGGCCCTGGAAGAGAAGCTGGTGCACTCCGAGCGTCTGGCCAGTATCGGCCGCCTGGCTGCGGGCGTGGCCCACGAGATCGGCAACCCGATCACGGGCATCGCTTGCCTGGCGCAGAACCTGCGCGAGGAACGCGAAGGCGACGGCGAGATCATCGAACTGTCGAGCCAGATCCTCGAACAGACCAAGCGTGTCTCGCGCATCGTCCAGTCGCTGATGAGCTTCGCCCACGCAGGTGGCAGCCACCAGAATACCGAAGAGCCCGTGTCGCTGGCCGAGGTCGCGCAGGATGCCATCGGTCTGCTGGCGTTGAATCGGCGCAATTTCGAAGTACAGTTCTTCAATCTTTGCGACCCGGACCACTGGGCCGAAGGTGACCCGCAACGCCTGGCCCAGGTGCTGATCAACCTGCTGTCCAACGCCCGCGACGCCTCGCCACCCGGCAGCGCCGTGCGTGTGCGCAGCGAAGCGAGCGAGCATACCGTCGACCTTATCGTCGAAGACGAGGGCAGCGGTATTCCGAAGAACATCATGGATCGCCTGTTCGAGCCCTTCTTCACCACCAAGGACCCTGGCGAGGGAACCGGACTGGGGCTCGCTCTGGTCTATTCCATCGTGGAAGAGCATTATGGGCAAATCACCATCGACAGCCCGGCCGATCTCGATCGGCAACGTGGCACACGGATCCGCGTGACCCTGCCCCGGCATGTCGTAGCGACGTCCCCTGAAATTCGAGACCGTCGAGAGAATTGAATCAATGCCGCACATTCTGATCGTCGAAGACGAAACCATCATCCGTTCGGCCCTGCGTCGTCTGCTCGAGCGAAACCAGTACCAGGTCAGCGAAGCCGGCTCGGTGCAGGAAGCCCAGGAACGCTTCAGCATTGCCACCTTCGACCTGATCGTCAGTGACCTGCGCCTGCCCGGGGCACCGGGCACCGAGCTGATCAAGCTCGGCCAGGGCACGCCGGTGCTGATCATGACCAGCTACGCCAGCCTGCGCTCGGCGGTCGACTCGATGAAAATGGGTGCGGTGGACTACATCGCCAAGCCTTTCGACCATGACGAGATGCTCCAGGCTGTCGCGCGCATCCTGCGCGACCGGCAGAATGCCCCGGTCGCCACTGCGGCCACGGCCGACGTGCGCAGCAACGGCAAAGCACCAGGGGCTGAAAAGCAGACCGGCGCCTCGGCCAACGGCGAGATCGGCATCATCGGTTCCTGCCCCCCTATGCAGGACCTGTACAGCAAGATCCGCAAGGTCGCCCCTACCGACTCCAATGTCCTGATCCAGGGCGAGTCCGGTACCGGCAAGGAGCTGGTCGCCCGTGCCCTGCATAACCTCTCGCGACGCGCCAAGGCACCGATGATCTCGGTGAACTGCGCGGCCATCCCGGAAACGCTGATCGAATCCGAGCTGTTCGGCCATGAGAAAGGCGCCTTCACCGGCGCCAGCGCTGGCCGTGCCGGCCTGGTCGAGGCAGCGGACGGCGGCACCCTGTTCCTGGACGAGATCGGTGAACTGCCGCTGGAGGCCCAGGCTCGACTGCTGCGTGTACTGCAGGAAGGCGAGATCCGCCGAGTCGGCTCGGTACAGTCGCAAAAGGTCGATGTGCGCCTGATTGCCGCGACCCACCGTGACCTGAAGAACCTGGCCAAGTCCGGCCAGTTCCGCGAAGACCTTTATTACCGCCTGCACGTCATCGCCCTGAAACTGCCCGCCTTGCGCGAGCGCGGCAGCGACGTCAACGAGATTGCCAATGCCTTCCTCGCCCGACAGAGCGCACGCATCGGCCGTGACGACCTGCATTTCTCCAGCGATGCCGAGCAAGCCATCCGCCATTACAGCTGGCCGGGTAACGTCCGTGAGCTGGAGAATGCCGTCGAGCGCGCGGTCATTCTCAGCGAAAGCCCGGAAATATCCGCCGACCTGCTGGGCATCGACATCGAACTGAGCGGCCTGGAAGACGACGACCTGCTCGACAGCCTGCCGGTGGTCGCCGGTGTCGGTGGTAACAACGCCAGCCACGAGCCGACAGAAGACCTGTCGCTGGAGGATTACTTCCAGCACTTCGTCCTCGAACACCAGGACCACATGACCGAGACGGAGCTGGCCCGCAAGCTGGGTGTGAGCCGCAAGTGCCTGTGGGAGCGTCGCCAGCGCCTGGGGATTCCGCGGCGAAAGAGCAACGTCGCCAGCGAAAACTGATACCTCCACAGCTCTATAGCGCCGACCCTGGGTCGGCGCTTTGCATTCAGGGGCCAGCCCCCGATGACACCTGCCCCCTCATCAGGCGGTAACACCGGTTACCATGAAAAATCTGTTACCTCAGCCGCCCGCGACGTAACAAACCGAGGCATACGGTAACGAAATTTCTACATTCCCCCGCCTTTCGGACTGAACGAAATTCCGCAAACCCTTGATTTCATTGGATTTGAAAAAGTTGGCACGCCACCTGCTATATCTTTCGTACAAGAACAATAACAAGCACTGCTACTCAGAATAAGAACAAGACGAAACGGCTCACGCATAACAAGAACAAGACGGCGGAGGCGCAGCTAACTGATTCTTTTGGAGAGGAGTTGTGTTTGGGGCTTGCCCCACAACCAGGCAGAGAACAACAAAAACTGCACTAAAGCAGCGCCTGAACTGGTTGGATCGATTGATCAGCATAGCATCAGCGACCAAAGCAATCCGTTTGCTCTTCACCCCTGGATTTGGGGTCGTCCACACGCTTCAAGCTGTGTGGACAGGGCACTCAACAAAAACAAGAAGCCCGATAAAAAAACAATAAGAGCACGCAACGACTTGATGGGGAGCTTAGGCTCCCCATGTCGTTTCTCCCCGCCTTAATCGCCTTTCGGCACCGCCTACACCATTCCGCCAGTAAATGCTAGAATCCCCCGCCATCATGCGGCCATTCTCCTAGTCTTGGCCGAACATTCCTTCAAACAGTGCATCCCATGCTGAAGAAGCTGTTCCAGTCGTTCCGTCCTCCCATCAGTGGTCAGCACCACAGGCGCACCACGCCTGAAGTGATCAACAAGAGCCAGCACTCGCTGCAGCGCAGCCAGTTCAGCCGCCACGCCGTGAGCATCGTCGAGCGCCTGCAGGGCGCCGGCTACCAGGCCTACCTGGTCGGCGGCTGCGTGCGCGACCTCCTGCTGGGCATCACCCCCAAGGATTTTGACGTCGCCACCAGCGCCACGCCCGAACAGGTGCGTGCCGAATTTCGCAATGCCAGGATCATTGGCCGGCGCTTCAAGCTGGTCCACATCCATTTCGGCCGCGAAATCATCGAAGTCGCCACCTTCCGCGCCCACCACAGCGAAGATGACCAGGGTAACAGCCACCGTTCGTCGCACAACGCCAGCGGGCGAATCCTGCGCGACAACGTCTACGGCACCCTCGAAGACGACGCCCAGCGTCGCGACTTCACCATCAACGCCCTGTACTACGATCCGGTCAGCGAGCGCATCCTGGACTATGCCAATGGCGTCCACGACATTCGCAATCGCCTGCTGCGCCTGATCGGCAACCCGACCCACCGCTACCAGGAAGACCCGGTGCGCATGCTGCGCGCGGTGCGTTTCGCCGCCAAGCTCGACTTCGGCATCGAGAAACATACCGTCCAGCCAATCCGCGAACTGGCCAAGCTGCTGCGCGAAATCCCGCCGGCCCGCCTGTTCGAGGAAGTGCTCAAGCTGTTCCTGTCGGGCCAGGGGGCAATCGCCTTCGAGATGCTGGTCGACCTGGACCTGTTCGAGCCCCTGTTCCCGGCCAGCGCCCATGCCCTGGATGAACGCCCGACCTACACACACACCCTGATCAGCCAGGCTCTGGCCAACACCGACCTGCGCGTCAAGCAGGGCAAACCGGTGACCCCGGCCTTCCTGTTCGCCGCACTGCTGTGGCCTGCCCTGCCGGCACGCGCCCTGTACCTGCAAAGCCAGGGCGTACCGCCGATCCCGGCGATGAACGAAGCCGCCCACGACCTGATCGCCGAACAGTGCCAGCGCATTGCTATTCCCAAGCGCTTTACCCTGCCGATCCGCGAAATCTGGGACATGCAGGAACGCCTGCCACGGCGCAGCGGCAAACGTGCCGACATGCTGCTGGACAACCCGCGCTTCCGCGCCGGCTACGACTTCCTGCTGCTGCGCGAAAGTGCCGGCGAAGAAACCGATGATCTGGGCCAATGGTGGACCGACTACCAGGACGCCCACGACAGCGAACGCCGCGACATGATCCGCGAGCTGGGTAGCCGTGACGAAGGCTCGGGGCCAGCCCCGCGCAAACGCAAGCGCAGCAACAGCAAGCGCAAGAGCGGCGGTGGCGACGAGGCCTTCGACTGAATATGCCGGTACGCGCCTATATTGGCCTGGGCAGCAATCTCGACGCCCCCGCCGAGCAACTGCGCAGCGCCCTCCAGGCGCTGGATCAGATCGCCGGGACGCGCCTGGTGGCCACTTCGGCGTTGTACACCAGTGACTCCCTGCTGCCCGGCCAGCCGCGCTACACCAATGCGGTCGCTGCCCTCGACACCGACCTGGCACCGTTGGCGTTGCTCGATGCCCTGCAGGGTATCGAGAACGACCAGGGTCGGGTGCGCAAGGAGCGCTGGGGCCCGCGCACACTCGACCTGGATGTACTGCTGTTCGGCGATCAGCTCATCGATGTGCCACGCCTGAAAGTGCCGCATTACCACCTGCATGCCCGCCCCTTCGTGCTTTATCCACTGGCCGAACTGGTCTCTGACGACTTCCATCTGGCAGACGGCCGCAGCCTCGCGCAACTGCTCCAGGACTGCCCGTTCGTCGGGCTGGAACGCTTGTAATCCGGGCGTTTCAGCCATCGGTAACGCCAGTAACACCCTGATCGTAACAATGCGGTAACAGGGTGATTGACTTCCCCCCCATCGCTCACGACTATAGGCGTCCCGCGGCGCCCATATGCCGCATCACACCCATTTAGGCCCGGACAGCCCTGTGACCGAACATCACGCACGATGATGTGCCGCTCCGGAAGATGAATACACGCGTTGTACGCAGTCGTTTTTCACAGCGCCTGAACGAGGATTTCGCTACATGCCTGAAGTAACCCTGACCACCCTGCATGGCCTGAAGGCCAAGGGTGAGAAAATCACCATGCTGACCTGCTACGACGCTACCTTCGCCAAGGCCGCCAGCCAGGCCGGCGTCGAGGTGCTGCTGGTTGGCGATTCGCTCGGCATGGTCCTGCAGGGCCATGACAGCACCCTGCCCGTCACCACCGACGACATGGCCTACCACACCGCCTGCGTCAAACGCGGCAACGACGGTGCGCTGATCCTGGCCGACCTGCCCTTCATGGCCCATGCCACGCTCGAGCAGTCGTTCGCCAACTGCGCCAAGCTGATGCGCGCCGGTGCGCACATGATCAAGGTCGAAGGTGCCGCCTGGCTGGCCGAAACCATCCGTCTGCTGGCCGACCGCGGCGTGCCGGTGTGCGCGCACATGGGCCTGACCCCGCAGACCGTCAACGTGCTCGGTGGTTACAAGGTCCAGGGGCGCCAGGAAGGCCAGGCGCAACAGATGCGCGCCGATGCCATCGCCCTCGAGCAGGCTGGCGCCGCCATGCTGCTGCTCGAATGCGTGCCCGGCGAGCTGGCCACGGAGATTTCCCAGGCGGTGAGCATTCCAGTAATCGGTATCGGTGCCGGCAGTGGTACCGACGGTCAGGTACTGGTGCTGCACGACATGCTGGGCCTGTCGCTCAGCGGTCGCGTGCCGAAATTCGTGAAGAACTTCATGGCTGGCCAGCCCGATATCCAGAGCGCCCTGGCGGCCTACGTCAAGCAGGTCAAGGACGTGAGTTTCCCAGCACCTGAGCACGGGTTCAGCGCATGAATACCGTCAAGACTGTCCGCGAACTGCGCGCCGCCGTAGCGCGCGCCCGCGGCGAAGGCAAGCGTATCGCCTTCGTCCCGACCATGGGCAACCTGCACAGCGGCCATGCCGCGCTGGTGACCAAGGCCGCCCAGCGCGCCGACTTCGTGGTGGCCAGCATTTTCGTCAACCCGCTGCAGTTCGGCGCAGGCGAAGACCTCGACAAATACCCACGCACCCTCGCCGCCGACCAGGAAACCCTGTTGCAGGCCGGTTGCCATCTGCTGTTCGCGCCCACGGTCGAAGAGATGTACCCCGACGGCATGACCGTGCAGACGCGGGTGAGCGTGCCACAACTGTCCGAAGGCCTGTGCGGCGCCAGCCGCCCCGGGCACTTCGAGGGTGTGGCGACGGTGGTCAGCAAGCTGTTCAACATGGTCCAGCCGGATCTGGCCGTGTTTGGCGAGAAAGACTACCAGCAGTTGGCGGTAATCCGCGCCATGGTGCGTGACCTGAACATGCCAATCCAGATCATCGGTGAGCCGACCGTGCGGGCTGAAGACGGATTGGCGCTGTCTTCGCGCAACGGTTATCTCAACGCTGAGCAACGCGCTGCGGCACCTGCGCTGTACCAGGCGCTGGGCCAACTGGCCGAAGGTATTCGTCGCGGGCGACGCGACTTCGCGGCATTGCTCGACGAGGGCCAGGCCAAACTGGTGGCGGCCGGGTTCCGCCCGGACTACCTGGAAGTGCGTCATGCACTGACCCTGAAGCCTGCGCAGCCGGACGATCGCGACCTGGTGATTCTGGGGGCGGCGTATCAGGGGAGCACGCGGTTGATCGACAACCTCTACCTGCATCTGGACGAGCCTTCGGCGTAATCCAGACCGGCCTCTTCGCAGCACTACGTGCGAGGAGGCCGCAACTGCCCTACCCTGTCCCGAAACCCCGCAAAAATTTCATCCTCCTCCTGCCACTGCCCATTCCCGCCGCCTGACCAATGCCTATAATGGGCCTCTCCTGCAACTGGCAATGACTGCCAGTGTCAAAGCCTGACCATGCCCGAAGGAAACCATCCGCAATGGCGTATTACCGCACTCCCCACGATGTGACGGCCCTGCCCGCCTGGCAGGCGCTCCAGCAGCACCGCGATGCCATGCAGGGGTTCAGCATGCGCGACGCCTTCGCAGCCGACCCCAAGCGCTTCGAGCAATTCTCGCTCAGCAGCTGCGGCCTTTTTCTCGATTACTCGAAGAACCTGATCAACGAAAAAACTCGCGAACTGCTGGTCGACCTGGCCCAGGAAGTTGGCCTGGCTGATGCGATCAAGTCGATGTTCAGCGGCGAGATCATCAACGGCTCCGAAGGCCGTCCGGTACTGCACACCGCCCTGCGCCGCCCGGTTGGCGACAAGCTCAGCGTGGGCGGCGTCAACGTGATGCCCGAAGTGCACAAGGTTCTCAACCAGATCACCGAACTGGTCGGCCGCATCCATGACGGCCTATGGCGCGGCTACAGCGAAAAGCCGATCACCGACGTGGTCAACATCGGCATCGGCGGCTCCTTCCTCGGCCCCGAACTGGTTTCCGAGGCCCTGCTGCCCTACGCCCAGCGCGGCGTGCGCTGCCACTACCTGGCCAACATCGACGGCAGCGAGTTCCACGAACTGTCAGCCAACCTGCGCGCCGAAACCACCCTGTTCATCGTTTCGTCGAAGTCGTTCAACACCCTCGAAACCCTGAAGAATGCCATGGCGGCACGTACCTGGTACCTGGCCCAGGGCGGCTCTGAAGCCGAGCTCTATCGCCACTTCATCGCAGTCTCCAGCAACAAGGCCGCCGCCGTGGCCTTCGGCATTCGTGAAGAAAACATCTTCCCGATGTGGGATTGGGTGGGCGGGCGCTATTCGCTGTGGTCGGCCATTGGCCTGCCGATCGCCCTGGCCATTGGTACTGCCAACTTCAAGGAGCTGCTCTCCGGCGCCTACACCATGGACCAGCATTTCCAGACCGCCCCGTTCGAGAAGAACATGCCGGTCCTGCTGGCCCTGCTCGGCGTTTGGTACGGCAACTTCTGGAATGCCAGCAGCCACGCGATCCTGCCGTATGACCACTACCTGCGTAACATCACCAAGCACCTGCAACAGCTGGACATGGAGTCCAACGGCAAGAGCGTTTTGACCGACGGTTCCCCGGTGAAAACCGAGACCGGCCCGGTGATCTGGGGTGGCGTTGGCTGCAACGGTCAGCACGCCTATCACCAGTTGTTGCATCAAGGCACCCAGATGATTCCGGCCGACTTCATCGTGCCGGTGGTGAGCTTCAACCCGGTGGCCGACCATCACCAGTGGCTGTATGCCAACTGCCTGTCGCAGAGCCAGGCGCTGATGCTCGGCAAGACTCGCGAGGAAGCCGAGACCGAGCTGCGCGCCAAAGGTCTGAACGAAGCAGATATCGAAAAGCTGGCACCGCACAAGGTGATTCCGGGCAACCGTCCGAGCAACACCCTGGTGGTCGAGCGCATCAGCCCACGCCGCCTCGGCGCGCTGGTGGCGATGTACGAGCACAAGGTCTTCGTGCAGAGCGTGGTCTGGGGCATCAACGCCTTCGACCAGTGGGGCGTGGAGCTGGGCAAGGAGCTGGGCAAGGGCGTCTACCAGCGTCTGGTCGGCAGCCTGGAAGACAGCGCCGAAGATGGCTCGACCCAAGGGCTGATCAACTACTTCCGCGGACGTCATCGCGGTTGACCTGAACGCTGAATTCGCGGGCGAGCCCGCTCCTACAGGCCCTTGTAGGAGCGGGCTCGCCCGCGAAGAGGCCAGCACAGGTTGAACAACAGTTCCAGCTACACTGTCCATCGAATAGCCGTTGAAGTCCCTCCGACAAGAGCAGGACCACCCGCCATGTTCGATATCCGCGACTACCCCCAGGCCCTGTCTGTCAGCCAGGCCGCCGAACTCTCCGACGCAGATTACCGCCGCCTCTACCGCCAGTCGGTGGACGATCCCGATACCTTCTGGGCCGAGCAGGCCAAACGCCTGGACTGGATCAAGCCCTGGTCGAGCGTGCAACAGTGCGACCTCAAGACCGGCACCGCACGCTGGTTCGATGGCGCCCAGCTCAACGTCAGTTACAACTGCATCGACCGCCATCTCGACAAACGTGGCGACCAGACCGCCCTGCTCTGGGAAGGCGACGACCCGAAAGACGCCAGACCGATCACCTACCGCGAACTGCATCGCCAGGTCTGCCGCCTGGCCAACGCCCTGAAAGCCCGTGGCGTGAAGAAAGGCGACCGGGTCTGCATCTACATGCCGATGATCCCCGAGGCCGCCTACGCCATGCTCGCCTGCACGCGGATCGGCGCCATTCACTCGGTGGTGTTCGGCGGTTTCTCCCCCGATGCCCTGCGCGACCGCATCCTCGATGCCGACTGCCGCACGGTGATCACCGCCGACGAGGGCGTGCGCGGCGGCAAGCGTATCCCGCTCAAGCAGAACGTCGACAAAGCCCTGGCCAATTGCCCGGATGTCAGCAGTGTGCTGGTGGTCAAGCGCACCGGGGGCAATGTGGCCTGGAGCGAAGGACGCGACCTCTGGTACCACGAAGCCACCGAGCACGCCGGCGACGACTGCGCCCCCGAACCGATGGCCGCCGAAGACCCGTTGTTCATCCTCTACACCTCAGGCAGCACTGGCAAACCCAAGGGCGTGCTGCACAGCACGGCGGGCTACCTGTTGCAGGCAACGATGACGTTCAAGGTGGTGTTCGACTACCGCCACGGCGAAGTCTTCTGGTGCACCGCCGACGTCGGCTGGGTCACTGGCCACAGCTACATCGTCTATGGCCCGCTGGCCAACGGTGCCATCTCGCTGATGTTCGAAGGCGTGCCCAACTACCCGGATATCTCGCGTTTCTGGCAGGTGGTCGACAAGCATCAGGTGAACATCTTCTACACCGCGCCCACAGCCCTGCGCGCCTTGATGCGCGAAGGCAACGCACCGTTGCAGGGTACCTCGCGCAAGAGCCTGCGCCTGCTCGGCAGCGTCGGCGAGCCGATCAACCCTGAAGCCTGGGAATGGTATTTCGAAGCCGTGGGGCAAAAGCGCTGCCCCATCGTCGACACCTGGTGGCAAACCGAGACCGGCGGCATCATGCTCACCCCTCTGCCTGGCACACCACGCCTGAAGCCCGGCTGTGCCACGCAACCGATGTTCGGTGTACAACCGGTGCTGCTGGACGAAAAAGGCAAACCGATCGAAGGCCCTGGTGCCGGCCTGCTGGCGATCAAGGCCAGTTGGCCAGGGCAGATCCGTAGCGTCTATGGTGATCACCAGCGTATGGTCGATACCTACTTCAAACCCATGCCCGGCTACTACTTCACCGGCGATGGCGCACGCCGCGATGCTGACGGCGACTACTGGATCACCGGGCGTATCGACGATGTGATCAACGTATCCGGCCATCGCATCGGCACCGCCGAGGTGGAGAGTGCGCTAGTCCTGCACGACAAGGTCGCCGAAGCTGCGGTGGTCGGCTACCCCCACGACCTCAAGGGCCAGGGCGTGTATGCCTTCGTCACCACGATGAATGGCATCACCGCGGACGATGCGCTCAAGGCCGAGCTGCTGGCGCTGGTCAGCAAGGAGATCGGCAGCTTCGCCAAACCCGAGCTGATCCAGTGGGCACCGGCCTTGCCCAAGACCCGCTCGGGCAAGATCATGCGGCGTATACTGCGCAAGATCGCCTGCAACGAGCTGGACAACCTCGGCGATACCTCGACCCTCGCAGACCCGAGCGTGGTCCAGGGTCTCATCGACACACGCCTCAACCACTAGACGGCCGCCAGGCGGCCAGTACAGGTCGCCATGGAAGCCTTACGTCGCCGCATCGAAACCCAGGTCATGAGCCTCACCGGGCTGGCCCTCGGCCAGCTCGACCTGGAGTCCCCAAAGGGTGACCCAGGCCTGTTCGGCCCGCAAAGCGTCAGCTGGCAAGTACATGGTGATTTCCCCAGCATGCTGATCGGCGGCATCAGCGCATTGATGCTGCAACTGCTGCATCCACTGGCACTGGCCGGGGTCTGGGATCACTCGAATTTTCGCGAAGACCTGCTCGGCCGGCTGCGCCGCACCAGTCAGTTCATCTCCGGTACGACCTTCGGCTCGACGCGAGATGCCGAATGGTTGATCGACAAGGTCCGGAGCATCCACCTCAAGGTGGTTGGCACCGCTCCCGACGGGCGCCATTACGCTGCCAGCGACCCGGACCTGCTGACCTGGGTGCACGTGGCCGAGGTCAGCAGTTTTCTCGCCGCCCACCTGCGCTACTGCAACCCACGGCTGTCAGTGGCTGACCAGGATGCCTACTACGACGAGATCGCCTTGATCGCCGAGCGCCTGGGCGCTCGCGACGTCCCGCGTTCATGTCGCCAGGTGGACGACTACCTGCAGCACATGCGCCCACAACTGCAGTGCGATGCCCGCAGCCTGGAAGTGGTCGGCATACTGCTCGAAGCCCCGGCGCCCAGCCGGCTGGCAGAGCCCGTGGGCAAGCTGATGCTGCACGCGGGCATCGACTTGCTGCCCGATCGGGCCAGCGCCCTGCTCGGTCTGCACCAAGGCCCCCTGCAGCGTCGCATGGTGCGCCTGGGCGTGGAGCGTACAGCGCCCGTGTTGCGCTGGGCCATGCGCGACGGTTCGGCGCATCGCGCCCGGCGGCGGATGGGCTTGCTCTAAGAGTTCTCCGATGTATCGGAACTGATTTGACGTGCCATACTCCAAGCACCTCCGCTCGAGACAGACGACGCCGCACATGCCCAAAGGATTGAATCGCGCCATTGGCGCCTTGCTGGCCATCGTGGCCCTGTACAGCCTGCTTGGCTTCTTCATTCTTCCCGGTGTGGGCCTGCGCATCGCCAACCAGCAACTGGCGCAGTACGCCACCGTGCCGGCGCACCTGCAGCGTATCGAGTTCAACCCGTTCAGCCTTGAGCTGACGTTGTGGGGCCTGCAGATCGGCGAGCCGGGCAAGGAGCAGGTGGCCTTCGAACGCCTCTACGCCAACCTCTCCCTCGACAGCCTGTGGAGCGGCGCCCTGCACCTGGACGCGGTAGAGCTGGACAAGCCGCGCACCGAGCTGCTGTTCGCCAAGGACGGCAGCCTCAACCTCAGTCAGCTGTTCAAGCTGCCGCCGAGCGAGCCGAAACCGGACGAGCCGCCGAGCGATCCGTTCCCGCTGCGGATCGCCAGCATCAAGCTCAACGAAGGCTACCTGCACTTCCAGGACCTGCGCCCGAGCGAACCCATCGAGTTCCTCTACGACTCGATGAACCTCGAACTGAAGAACCTCAGCACCTTGCCGGACGACAGCGCCGACATGACGCTGGTCGCCAACGGCCCCAATGGCGGGCGTATCGACTGGAGCGGCAACCTGAGCCTGTCCCCCATCACCTCCGAAGGCACGCTGAAGATCACCGACAGCAAGATGAAGCTGTTCTGGCCCTACGTACGTGATGCCGTACCGCTGGTGCTGGAAGACGGCGTGCTCAGCCTCGATACCCACTACAAACTGAACCTGTCCAAGGAAACCGAGCTGCTGCTCGATAACGCCTCCGTGCGCGTCGCGCCCTTCGCCATCAAGGCGCCCGATGGCCGCCCGCTGGCGCGCCTGGCCAGCCTTGAGGTCAGCGAAACCTCCATCGACCTGGCCAAGCAGCTGGTGACCGTCGGCAAGATCCGTAGCGAAAAACTCGAAACCTGGGCGGCCCTTGAACGTGACGGCCAGCTCGACTGGCAGAAACTCTTCGCCAGTCAGCCCGCCAAAGCCACCCCCAAGGAAAAGGCCGAGCCCGCCACCGCAGCGCCGCCCCCCGAGGAAAACGCCGCCAAGCAGCCCAGCAAACCCTGGCAGGTTCTGCTCAAGGATGTTCAGGCACGCAACTACATGATTCACCTGGCCGACCGCAGCCAGAAAGAGCCCGTGGCACTCGATGTCGGGCCGCTCAACCTGGACATGCAAGGCTTTGACAGCCTCAACAAGTCGCCCTTCACGCTCAAGCTCGACACCGGCGTGGGCCGCCAAGGCAAGCTGCAGGCTGCCGGCCAGGTCAACCTGGCACCGGTCACCGCCAAGCTGGACGTCAGTACCCGCGACATCGACCTGCGCGTAGCCCAGGCCTACATCAGCCCGTTCATTCGCCTCGAGCTGCGCAGCGGCATGCTCGCCAGCGATCTCAAGGTCGACCTCAAGGGCACCGAGCCACTGGCCTTCAGCGTGGCGGGCAAGGCCCAGGTCAACCAGTTGCACACCCTCGACACGATCAAGGGGCGCGACTTCGTGAAATGGCAGCAGGTGAACGTCGATGGGCTGTCCTATGTGCACGGCGATGCCCTGTCGATCGACAAGGTCACCCTGTTGCAGCCCTACGCGCGCTTCATCATCAACGAAGACCGCACCACCAGTGTCGACGACCTTCTCATCCCGCAACCTGCTGACGCACCAACCGCCAGTCAAGCGAAACCGGCCACAGCCAGCAATGAAAAGCCGCTGGGCATCCGAATCGGCCAGATCGATATCAACGATGGCTCGGCCAACTTCGCCGACCTGACACTGACGCCCAACTTCGCCACCGCCGTGCAGCAGTTGAACGGCCAGATCGGCACCATCAACAACCGCAAGCCGCTCCCGGCGAAAGTGGACGTCAAAGGCAAGGTCGATCGCTACGCGCCGGTGACCATCAAGGGCGCATTGAATCCGTTCGACCCGATGGCCAGCCTCGACATCGCCACCAGCTTCAAGCGCGTCGAACTGACCACCCTGACGCCCTACTCCGGCAAGTTCGCCGGGTTCCGCATCCGCAAGGGACGCCTGAATCTCGACCTGCACTATGTGATCACCAAAGGCCAGCTCAAGGCCGAGAACAAGGTCGTGGTCGAGCAACTGCAACTGGGTGAAAAAGTCGACAGCCCCGATGCCGTCGACCTGCCTATTCGCCTCGCTGTCGCGTTACTCAAGGATACCGAGGGCAAGATCTCCATCGAGCTGCCTGTCACGGGCGATCTCAACAACCCGCAGTTCAGCGTCATGCCGATCGTCTGGCAGACTCTGCGCAACCTGGTCCTGCGTGCGGCGCAGGCGCCGTTCAAGTTCATTGGCGGATTGATTGCCGGTGGCGGTTCGGAGGACCTGGGCAACGTATCCTTCGCTCCCGGCTCCAGCGATCTCAGCAGCGAGGCTCAGTCGGCCCTGGACAAGCTGGCCTCGGCCCTGCAACAGCGGCCAGAACTGCGCCTGGAGATCGAAGGTACCAGCGCACAGAGCAGCGACGGCCCATTGCTCGCCCAACAGCGTCTGGAGCGCGAATACCAGGCGACCTGGTACAAGATCCTGCAGCGGCGCGGTGACAAGGTACCGGCCAATGCTTCGATGCTGGTGGTCGACGACAGCGACAAGCCGGCCATGCTCGAGGGCATCTACCGCACCCGTCTCAAGCAGCAGCCACCTGCAGAATGGGAAAAGCTCAGCCGCGAAGAGCGCACCACCAAGCTGCGCGAGGCGGTGATCAAATCCTGGGCAGAAAGCGCGGCCTTGCTGCGCAGCCTGGGCCAGGACCGGGCGAGCAGCATCAAGGACTACCTGGTAGACAAGGGCAAGCTGGAGGATGACCGGGTGTACTTCATCGACACTACCTTGGGTCAGGCCGAGAGCGACGGGCGAGTGATCACCCCGATGCATCTGGACGCAGAGTAATCCCTGAACACTTTCAGACGCGCAAAGAGAAAGCCCCGGCAGATGCCGGGGCTTTCTCTTTGGGTGGCCAGATCCTTCTGACCGGCGGGACAATCCTTATTCGGTTTTCAGCGCTTCAGCAGTTACGTCTTTCACGCCTTTGATCTTCTTGGTGATGTTCACCGCGGTTTCTTTCTGCGATGGGGTGACCTTGGTGTCCGAAGACAGGGAGACAACACCGTGGCTGGTTTCAACTTTGATATCGCTGCCTGGGATGCCTTTTTCGGTCAGCAGATCAGCCTTGACCTTGGTGGTGATCCAGGTGTCCGAGGTTTCTTGCTTGGCGTCGGCCACCGGTTGGTTGGAAGCCAGCATCACTGGAGCCTGGGTAGCCTCTGCGGCGAATGCGCCGTTAGCCATCGACAGAGTCAGAGCGGTAGCAGTAGCGGCAGCAATGGCAAACTTCTTCATGTGGGTCACTCCTGTTTATTCGAAAGATCTGCGCCGAGGTTCCTGGCTGCAGGTATGAAGGTAGTTGCAGGGGCTGTGCCAGTTTTTCCGCTTCGCTTGATTCCTTTAAAAACAAAGACTTACTGAATTTCACTTATTAGTGGAGTCGTGCAATTTGCAAGCCCGGCGAAAAACCTGCATGCAAGATGCAAGTCCAACAGGTTTTTCTGCGCGCATAAAAAAAGGACCTTCGAGGAGGTCCTTTTTCAGTCATTGCCGATAAGGCTTAGACACCCGATGCCTTGGCAGCGGCGACGTCCTTGATCGACAGCTTGATACGGCCGCGGTTGTCAACGTCCAGTACCAGTACTTCGACTTCCTGGCCTTCTTTCAGCACGTCGGTGACTTTCTCTACACGCGCATCGCTGAGCATGGAGATGTGCACCAGACCGTCCTTGCCAGGCAGGATGTTGACGAAGGCGCCGAAGTCGACGATACGCTCGACCTTGCCGACGTAGATCTTGCCGATCTCGGCTTCTGCGGTGATACCCAGGATGCGCTGCTTGGCAGCATCTGCCGCTTCCTTGGTTTCGCCGAAGATCTTGATCGAGCCGTCGTCTTCGATGTCGATCGAAGCCTTGGTCTCTTCACAGATGGCGCGGATGGTGGCGCCGCCTTTACCGATGACGTCACGGATCTTGTCGGTGTCGATCTTCATCGCGATCATGGTCGGGGCGTTGGCCGACAGCTCGGTACGCGACTGACCGATGATCTGGTTCATCTGGCCGAGGATGTTCAGGCGAGCTTCCAGGGCCTGGCCCAGGGCGATCTCCATGATCTCTTCGGTGATGCCGTTGATCTTGATGTCCATCTGCAGCGCGGTGACACCTTTGGCGGTACCGGCAACCTTGAAGTCCATGTCGCCCAGGTGGTCTTCGTCACCCAGGATGTCAGTCAGGATCGCGAACTTCTCGCCTTCCTTGACCAGGCCCATGGCGATACCGGCAACCGGCGCTTTCATCGGAACGCCAGCGTCCATCAGGGCCAGGGAAGCACCGCAGACCGAAGCCATGGAGCTCGAACCGTTGGATTCGGTAATTTCCGAAACCACACGGATGGTGTATGGGAACACGTCAGCGGCAGGCAGCATGGCCTGGACCGAACGACGAGCCAGACGGCCGTGACCGATCTCGCGACGGCCAGCACCGCCCATGCGACCACATTCGCCTACCGAGAACGGCGGGAAGTTGTAGTGCAGCATGAAGGGGTCTTTCTTCTCGCCTTCGAGGGTGTCCAGCAGCTGGGCGTCACGGGCGGTGCCGAGGGTGGCAACGACCAGGGCCTGGGTTTCACCACGGGTGAACAGCGCCGAACCGTGGGTCTTGGGCAGAACACCGACTTCGATGTTCAGCGGACGTACGGTCTTGGTGTCACGACCATCGATACGCGGCTTGCCGTTGACGATGTTTTCGCGAACGGTGCGATACTCGATTTCGCCGAAGATGTCTTTGACTTCGCTCGCCGATGGCTGGCCTTCTTCACCGGAGAACTTGGCGATGGCCTGGTCACGCAGCTCGCCCAGACGCGCGTAGCGGTCGGCCTTGACGGTGATGGTGTAGCCCTGGGATACGGCTTCACCGAACTCGGCGCGAATAGCGTCGAACAGTGCGGTGTTGGCAACTGCAGGTTTCCAGTCCCAGGTTGGCTTGCCGGCTTCGGCGGCCAGTTCCTTGACGGCCTGGATCACAGCCTGGAATTCGTCGTGGGCGAACAGCACGGCGCCCAGCATCTGGTCTTCGGTCAGCTCCTGGGCTTCCGATTCGACCATCAGTACGGCGTCGGAAGTACCGGCAACGACCATGTCCAGGCTCGAGGCAGCCAGTTGTTCGTAGGTCGGGTTCAGCAGGTAGCCGGTGCTTTCGTGGAAGGCAACGCGGGCGGCGCCGATCGGGCCTTCGAATGGAATGCCGGAGATGGCCAGGGCAGCCGAGGTGCCGATCATCGCAGCGATGTCCGGATCGGTCTTCTTGCTGGTGGAAACCACGGTGCAGACGACCTGCACTTCGTTCATGAAGCCTTCAGGGAAGAGCGGGCGGATCGGACGGTCGATCAGACGCGAGGTCAGGGTTTCTTTCTCGGAAGGACGGCCTTCACGCTTGAAGAAACCGCCAGGGATCTTGCCAGCGGCGTAGGTCTTTTCCTGATAGTGCACGGACAGCGGGAAGAAGCCCTTGCCTGGATCGGCTTGCTTGGCACCGACCACGGTCACCAGCACGGTGACATCGTTGTCGACGGTGACCAGCACGGCGCCGGTGGCCTGACGGGCAATGCGGCCCGTTTCGAGAGTGACGGTCGATTGACCGAACTGGAACGTCTTGATTACCGGGTTCACGGTTTCCTACCTTTTCAGTGGCTCTTGGGGGAACTGGGAAAACTGGGATCTTGCGAATTCTTGGGCGGAAGGGAGTGTCGACTCCGTCGACCGTCCAGATACAACACGAGGCTGGGAGCCTGGGCGTCTTGCGAAAAATTCGCTCGACGGCATCAGGCTGCCAACCTCGGAGATACGCGTGGCGTGTCCAAGGGTAGCGCTGACAAGCAGCCCTCCCCAAGCATGCGACACGCCATGCACACCACTGGCCAGTCCGCTATTAGCGACGCAGGCCCAGGCGACCGATCAGGGCGCTGTAACGAGTGGTGTCTTTGCCCTTCAGGTAATCCAGCAGCTTACGACGCTGGTTGACCATACGGATCAGACCACGACGGGAGTGGTGGTCTTTTTCGTTGGCCTTGAAGTGGCCTTGCAGCTTGTTGATGTTGGCGGTCAGCAGAGCAACCTGCACTTCCGGGCTACCGGTATCGCCGGCGGCTTGCTGGTAATCGGCAACGATCTGAGCTTTTTCTTCGACGCTGAGGGCCATTTGGCTTCTCCTGATAAACGGATCCCGCAAGCGGGGTCCAATAGGCCAGGGACTTGAATCCCTGTATTAATAAAAAGAGGTATGACCGTGCCTACTGACAGCCATCCTCGGTTCCCCAGCGCACGACCGAAGCCTTGCCCTGTGGTTTCGGTCATTCCGACCGAATCAGTCGACGCGGCGCAATGCGCCCGTCTTCGCTCACTTCACCGATACCGATGAAGCGACCATTGTGATCCTGTACCCGGACCATGCCGAACTGCGGCGCGTCCGGTGCTCGCACTGCCTGACCGTGCAGCCAGTAGAACGCGCTGTGCTCGGACAACAGCACCAGCGGCCAGTCCTGCAGCCCGCTGTCGGACGGCATGAGGAAGCGATCGAGTGCTTCGTTGCCGCCTTCGGCATGCGCCTGCTCGAGCTCCTCGAGCGTTACGGTCTGTGCCAGGGCGAAAGGCCCGGCCTGGGTGCGACGCAATTCTGCGACATAGGCACCACAGCCCAGCACCTCACCGATATCCTCGACCAACGTGCGGATATAGGTGCCTTTGCTGCAGCCGACCGAGAGGCGCGCACGGGTGCCTTCGCACTCGAGCAACTCCAAGTGGTTAATAGTAACAGAACGCGCCTCGCGCTCCACTACCTCTCCTGCACGCGCCAACTTGTAAAGCGGCTGGCCGTCACGCTTGAGCGCCGAGTACATCGGCGGCACCTGGCGGATTTCACCTCGAAAACGCGGGATCGCGGCTTCGATATCGGCGCGACCAACGGTCACCTCACGGGTCTGCAGCACCTCGCCTTCGGCGTCCGCGGTGCTGGTAGTCTGCCCCAGCTGCATGACGGTTTCGTAGCCCTTGTCGGAATCGAGCAGGTACTGCGAAAACTTGGTCGCCTCACCAAAGCACAGCGGCAAAACACCAGTGGCCAGTGGGTCGAGGCTGCCGGTATGGCCGGCCTTTTCTGCATTGAGCAGCCAGCGGACCTTCTGCAACGCTGCATTGGAGGTGAACCCCAAGGGCTTGTCGAGCAGGATGATACCGCTGACGTTACGACGGATACGTTTGACCTGGGCCACCGCTTACTCCTTGGTGTCCAGCTCGTCGGCATCCTTGTGCAGGCGATCTTCAGCCACCGCACGCTCGATCAGTGCCGAGAGGTGAACACCCCGGCTGACACTTTCATCGAAGTGGAAATGCAGTTGTGGAACGCTGCGCAGTTGCATCGCCCGCCCGAGGTGCAGACGCAGGAAACTGGCGGCACTGTTGAGCGCCTTGAGGGTCTGGGGTACGGCGTCGGCGTCATCCTGGCCCATCACGGTGATGAAGACCTTGGCGTGACCGAGATCACGACTGACGTCGACCGCGGTGATGGTCACCAGGCCCACACGTGGATCTTTGACTTCACGGCGGATCAGCTCGGCCAGCTCACGCTGCATCTGGTCGCCGATGCGTTGGGTACGGCTATATTCTTTTGCCATTTTTGCTACCTGTATCTTAAAGCGGCAAACGCCCGGTCAGGCGGGTGTGCCTGACCGGGCGTTACCTTCAGAGGCCCAGCCAGCCGCCTTGCGACGGGGCCTGGGCCGCGCCCATCCCTTACAGGGTACGGGCAACCTGGACTTTCTCGAAGACTTCGATCTTGTCGCCGACCTTGACGTCGTTGTAGCTCTTGACGCCGATACCGCATTCCATGCCGTTACGCACTTCGGCGGCGTCGTCCTTGAAGCGACGCAGCGATTCCAGCTCGCCTTCGAAGATCACAACGTCCTCGCGCAGTACGCGGATCGGACGGTTGCGGTACACGGTACCTTCGATGACCATACAGCCAGCGATGGCGCCGAACTTCGGCGAACGGAACACATCACGCACTTCGGCGACACCCAGGATGTTCTCGCGAACATCGCTGCCGAGCATGCCGGTCAGTGCTTTCTTGACGTCTTCGATGATGTCGTAGATCACGTTGTAGTAACGCATATCCAGACCTTCCTGCTCGACGATCTTGCGCGCGCCGGCATCGGCACGCACGTTGAAGCCGAACAGTACTGCATTCGAAGCCAGCGCCAGGTTAGCGTCGCTCTCGGTGATACCACCGACGCCGCCACCGATGACGCGCACCTGAACTTCGTCGTTGCCCAGGCTGCCGAGCGAGCCCTGGAGTGCTTCCAGAGAGCCGCGCACGTCGGTCTTGAGGACGATGTTGAGGGTCTTCTTCTCTTCCTGACCCATGGTCTCGAAGATGTTTTCCAGCTTGCCGGCGTGAGCACGGGCCAGCTTGACCTCGCGGTACTTGCCTTGACGGAACAGAGCGACTTCACGTGCCTTCTTCTCGTCAGCGACTACGGACAGCTCGTCACCGGCTTCCGGTGTGCCATCCAGGCCGAGGATCTCGACCGGGATCGACGGGCCGGCTTCCTTCACAGGCTTGCCGTTCTCGTCGAGCATGGCACGTACGCGGCCATAGTTGGAGCCAACCAGAACCATGTCGCCCTGACGCAGCGTACCGTCCTGAACCAGGATGGTGGCTACCGGACCGCGGCCCTTGTCCAGACGCGACTCGACGACAACGCCACGACCAGGTGCGGTCGGGGTGGCGGTCAGCTCGAGAATCTCTGCTTGCAGCAGGACGGCTTCGAGCAGTTCGTCGACACCGGTACCCATCTTCGCCGAAACCTTGACGAACGGAGTGTCACCACCCCAGTCCTCGGAGGTCACGCCTTCGACGGCCAGTTCGTTGCGGATGCGATCGAGGTCGGCACCCGGCTTGTCGATCTTGTTCACCGCGACCACCAGCGGAACACCAGCAGCTTTCGCATGCTGAACGGCCTCACGGGTCTGTGGCATCACGCCGTCGTCCGCCGCCACCACCAGGATGACGATGTCGGTCGCCTTGGCACCGCGGGCACGCATTTGGGTAAACGCAGCGTGGCCCGGAGTATCGAGGAAGGTGACCATGCCGCGGTCGGTTTCCACGTGGTAGGCACCGATGTGCTGGGTGATACCACCAGCTTCGCCAGCGGCGACCTTGGCACGACGGATGTAGTCGAGCAGCGAGGTCTTGCCGTGGTCGACGTGGCCCATGACGGTCACGACCGGCGCACGGGACTCGACTTCACCTTCGAACTTCAGCGATTCGGCCAGGGAGTCTTCCAGGGCGGTATCGCTGACCAGGGTGACCTTGTGGCCCAGCTCTTCGGCGACCAGCTGAGCGGTCTCCTGGTCAAGCACCTGGTTGATGGTGACCGGGGTACCCAGCTTGAACATGAACTTGACGACTTCGGCAGCCTTGACCGACATCTGCTGAGCCAGCTCGGAGACGGTGATGGTCTCGCCGATGCTGACATCACGGATGACCGGACCAGTCGGGCTCTGGAAGCCGTGCTGGTTGCGCTTCTTCAGCTTGCTCTTGCCGCCACGGCCACGACGCGCGCCATCGCTCTCTTCGTCAGTGGTGCGCGGTGCAGCGCGCGGAGTCGGAGCTTTTTCCTTCTCCTTGACCTTGACCTTGATCGACACGCGAGGGGCTTCGCCACGACGTTCGCCACCAGCGCCACGACGGTCGTCGTCACGGGTGCGGTTTTCGTTGCGACGGTTCTCGTCCTTCTTGCGCTCGGCGGCACGTGCGGCGGCGTCATCGGACACCGGGGCATCGGCCACTACAGGCTCGGCAGCAGCCGGAGCCGGCTCGGTACGTGGCGCAGGCGCCGCAACCGGAGCTTCGGCGGCCTGACGGCGAGCCTGCTCTTCGTTACGCTGGCGAGTCTCGGCCTCGACCTTCTCACGCGCAGCGTTCTCAGCGGCACGGCGCTCTTCAGCCTCACGCTTCTGCTCGGCCTGGATCTCTTCCGGGCTGCGCTGCACGAATACTTTCTTCTTGCGTACTTCTACGCTGATGCTCTTGCTACCGGCGACACGCAGGGTGCTGGTGGTCTTGCGCTGCAAGGTAATCTTGCGTGGCTCTTCCGCCTTGCTCTTGTGGCTGCTCTTCAGATGAGTCAGCAGAACCTGCTTCTCATTGTCGGTCACTACCTGACCGGCGTCGGTGTGCGGCAGACCTGCCTCACGCATCTGCTGCAGCAGGCGCTCTACCGGTGCCTCGACCTCTTGGGCCAGTTCTTTCACCGTGACTTGCGTCATGCACTTCTCTCCTCAGGCCGCGCCTAATTACTCGAACCAGTGGGCTCGGGCGGCCATGATCAACTTGCCGGCACGCTCTTCGTCGATGCCGTCGATGTCGAGCAGGTCGTCGATCGACTGCTCGGCCAGGTCTTCGCGGTTAACCACGCCGCGCACCGCCAGTTCCGCCGCCAGGTCCTTGTCCATGCCCTCGAGGGAGAGCAGGTCTTCGGCCGGATGGGCGTCTGCCAGTTTTTCTTCGGTAGCGATGGCTTTGGTCAACAAACGGTCCTTGGCACGAGCACGCAGCTCGTTGACGATTTCCTCGTCGAAGCCATCGATGTTGAGCATTTCTTCCAACGGTACGTAAGCAATTTCTTCGAGGCTGGTGAAGCCTTCGTCGACCAGCACCTGTGCCAGCTCTTCGTCGACTTCCAGTTCCTCGATGAAGTTACGCAGGATGTCACCTGTTTCAGCTTGCTGCTTGGCCTGGATATCCTTCTCGGTCATCACGTTCAGGGTCCAGCCAGTCAGCTGACTGGCCAGGCGAACGTTCTGACCGCCGCGGCCGATAGCCTGCGCCAGGTTGTCCTCGGCAACGGCGATGTCCATTGCGTGGGCATCCTCGTCAACGATGATCGCCGCGACTTCGGCCGGCGACATGGCGTTGATGACGAACTGCGCCGGGTTCTCGTCCCACAGGACGATATCCACACGCTCACCACCCAACTCACCGGAGACTGCCTGGACGCGCGAACCCCGCATGCCGATGCAGGCGCCTTGAGGATCGATACGCTTGTCCTTGGAGCGCACGGCGATCTTGGCGCGCGAACCCGGATCACGGGATGCTGCCATCACCTCGATCAGGCCCTCGGCGATTTCCGGCACTTCGATGCGGAACAGCTCGATCAGCATCTGCGGTGCGGTACGCGACAGGATCAACTGCGGGCCACGGTTCTCGGTGCGAATTTCCTTGAGCAGTGCACGCAGGCGCACACCGACGCGGAAAGTCTCACGCGGGATGATGTCTTCGCGAGCCAGCAGCGCCTCGGCATTGTTGCCCAGGTCGACGATGACGTTGTCGCGAGTGACCTTCTTGACGGTGCCGGAGATGATCTCGCCGACACGCTCGCGGTAGGCGTCGACCACCTGGGCGCGCTCGGCCTCGCGAACCTTCTGCACGATGACCTGCTTCGCGGTCTGGGCGGCGATACGGCCGAACTCGATGGACTCGATCTTCTCCTCGATCACGTCGCCAATCTTGGCGTCCGGATGAGAGTCCTTGATCTTGTCCAGCCAGGTTTCGATCGCCGGATCGTCCAGGTCGTTTTCGTCGACCACGGTCCAGCGACGGAAGGTCTCGTAGCTACCGGTGTGGCGGTTGATTTCCACACGCAGATCGACTTCGTCTTCAAAACGTTTTTTGGTTGCAGTAGCCAGGGCCACTTCCAGCGCTTCGAAAATGACGCCGGGTGGTACACCCTTTTCGTTGGATACCGATTCAACAACCAGCAGTACTTCTTTGCTCATCGTACGCCTCGCCTTGCGCAAGCCATTAGGCCCGGAATGTCCGCCGGGCCCGGCACGTCTCAGTCAAAACTGGGAATAATATTGGCCTTGTCGATCGAGTCGATCGGCAGCAGGAATTCGTTGGTATCCACCTGGATCACCACGTCCTGATCCTCCACACCGCGGAGAAGGCCCTGGAAGTTACGACGACCCTCGAAGGGCGTACGCAGCTTGATCTTCACTTGCTCGCCCGCATGCGAAGCAAACTGTTCCAGTGTGAACAGCGGGCGATCCATGCCTGGAGAGGACACCTCAAGGGTGTATTCACTGCTGATCGGATCTTCCACATCAAGAATGGCGCTGGCCTGACGGCTGACCGCTTCGCAGTCGTCCACCAGGATGCCGTCTTCCTTGTCGATATAGATGCGTAGTACCGAATGCTTACCCTGGGAAACGTATTCGATCCCCCAGCACTGATAGCCCAGACCCTCGACAACCGGGGCCAACAAGGCCTGCAACTGTTCTAGCTTGCTCGACACCTGAACCCCCTCGTGCATGCTGTGCAAATAAAAAATGGGCGAAGCGCCCATCCCTGAAAGCGCCGTTGAACAACGACGCGAAGAACTGTTCAGCTAGCAAAAAGCCCCTGAAAAGGGGCTCCGCTGAAGCTGGTTGCGGGGGCTGGATTTGAACCAACGACCTTCGGGTTATGAGCCCGACGAGCTACCAAGCTGCTCCACCCCGCGACAAAGCTGGGGCGAAAGTATAAGACCGAACCCTGTGCAGGGTCAATCCGACCTCCACCTGCAAGAAAGCCCGCTAAAGCGGGCTCTCATGCTTCAATTGGTACCGAGAAGGGGACTCGAACCCCTACACCCTATGGGCACAACCACCTCAAGGTTGCGTGTCTACCAATTCCACCACCTCGGCAATATTACATCTTGAAACCCGTTACTTCTGCTCTTCGGTAGGAGGAGGGACGTCACCTTTTGGGGCGGCTTCACTCTTCTGCTCCTGGAGCACCGGTACATCATCATTTACTGCCGGCTTTTGCTCTTTAACTTCCAGCACTGCTGGATCTGGCAAACCGGCTTGAGTCAGCTGGTGTGCCTGCTGCTTGGCGAAGTATCCTAACCCAAGTGCAGTCAAAAAGAAAGTGGCAGCAAGTATAGCAGTAAATTTACTCAGGAAGGTAGCAGAACCTTGGCTTCCGAACACAGTATTTGAAGCACCTGCGCCGAAAGATGCACCTGCTTCCGCACCTTTACCCTGTTGCATCAGAACCAGCGCTACCAGCGCCAGTGCAGCCAACAGATGAAAAACAACTACGACTGTTTCCAGCATATGTTCAGTTTCCTGCGGCGCGACAAATTGCACCGAATTCGTCTGCGTTCAGGGATGCTCCACCAATGAGCCCCCCATCAATATCCGGCATGCCGAACAGTTCGGCCGCATTGGCCGCCTTCACGCTACCGCCGTAGAGAAGTTGCACATTCGCTGCAACTTCGGCGTCCTGCGCCTTCAGCTGCGCACGGATGGCAGCATGCACATCCTGGGCTTGCTGAGGCGAGGCCGTCAAACCAGTGCCAATGGCCCATACAGGCTCATAGGCAATTACTGCATTGGCAAAAGCCTTGATACCGAATGCACCGATAACACTGCTTAGTTGACGCCCGACAACTTCGAGCGTCTTGCCAGCCTCGCGCTCCTCGAGAGTTTCCCCTACGCAGAGCACCGGCTTCAAACCACTTGCCTGTGCGGCTGCAAACTTGCGATTCAGCACTTCGTCCGTTTCACCAATAATCTGGCGACGCTCCGAATGGCCAATCAACACCAACTTGCAACCGACTTCAGCCAACTGACTAGGTGCAACTTCACCTGTCAGCGCACCCTGTTCGGGCTGTACTGCAGAATTCTGTGCGCCAACGATGATCCCCTTGCCGCTCAACTCATCAATGACTTGATTGATGAACAGCGACGGCGGAAACACCGCAACTTCGACACCACCAGGAAGAACCAGATTACTCAGGCTCAGGCTCAGCTCAGCGACGCTGGCGCGGGTACCGTGCATCTTCCAGTTACCAGCTACCATGGGGCGACGCATGCTCTACCTCGTCGGTCAAAGTGGGCGCAGATCTTACCCAACCAGAATCGCGCTGGCAAGCGTCTTTCAGGCACAAACTTCTGCAACGACCTTGGCCAAGGCTTCGGCGTGGCCGCGCACCTGACTTTCGTCGTCGCCCTCGACCATCACCCGCAGCAGCGGCTCGGTCCCGGACTTGCGCAGCAGCACACGGCCACGGCCAGCCATCGCCTCGGTGACCTTGGCACTGGCTTCCTGCACGGCAGGATTTTCCAGCGGATCGGCACTACCGGCGGCATAACGGACATTGATCAGTACCTGCGGGCATTTGCGAATCGCCTGACGGGCCTGGGCAAGGTTTTCACCACGACGCTTGAGCGCCATCAACACCTGCAGTGCCGCAATGATCGCGTCGCCTGTGGTGGTGTGGTTGCAGCACACCACATGGCCGGAATTCTCACCACCGAGCAGCCATTCGCGTTCAAGCAGCTCGGCCATGACATAGCGGTCACCGACCTTGGCGCGTGCGAACGGAATGTCGAGGTCCTTGAGCGCCAGCTCCAGGCCCAGGTTACTCATGAGCGTGCCAACTACCCCGCCCTGCAGCTTGCCTCGCTCCTGCAGGTCGCGGGCAATGATGAACAGCAACTCGTCACCGTCGACGATCGCTCCCGTATGATCGACCATCAGCACCCGGTCGCCATCGCCATCGAAGGCAATACCCAGATCGGCATGCCCCACCAGCACGGCCGCCTGCAACGACTCGATATGCGTGGAACCACAGCCCTCGTTGATGTTCAAGCCATCAGGCTGGGCATGCAGCACAGTGACATCGGCACCCAACTCGCGGAACACGCTGGGAGCGACCTTGTAGGTGGCACCATGGGCGCAATCGACGACCAACTTGAGGCCGGCGAAATCAGTGCTGCTGGGCACGCTGCTCTTGCAGAACTCGATGTAGCGACCGGCAGCGTCGTTGATGCGAGAAACCTTGCCCAGTTTGCTCGACTCGACCACATTCATCGGCTGATCGAGCAACTCCTCGATCATCAGCTCGACCTCGTCTGGCAGCTTGGTACCGTTGCCCGAGAAGAACTTGATGCCGTTGTCATCATGCGGATTGTGCGAAGCACTGATGACGATACCCGCTTCAGCATGGAAGGTACGGGTCAGGTAGGCGATGGCCGGGGTCGGCATCGGCCCGAGGAGCATCACGTCAGCGCCGGCAGCCGAGAGGCCGGCCTCCAGAGCCGACTCGAACATGTAGCCGGAGATACGGGTATCCTTGCCCACCAGAACGCGGCAGTTGCCCTGCTTGCGGAAGGCCATTCCTGCCGCCCAGCCGAGCTTCAGCATGAAGTCGGGAGTAATTGGATATTCGCCAACGCGGCCACGGATACCATCGGTACCAAAGTATTTTCTGCTCATAGAAACTCCAAACGTTCTTATTCGGCGCTCTGTACCGCAGCGATCATGCGCACCACGTCGACAGTCTCGGCCACATCATGCACGCGCAGGATGCTCGTCCCCATGGTCATGGCCAATGCCGCCAGTGCGAGGCTGCCGTACAGCCGCTCGCCGACCGGACGATCCAGCGCCTGGCCGATCATGCTCTTGCGCGAGACGCCCACCAGCAGCGGCCGTCCCAAGCGATAGAGTGCTTCCATATGCTTGAACAGGCTCAGGTTGTGCGCCAGGTTTTTGGCGAACCCGAAGCCCGGATCAAGAATGATTCGTTCCGCGCCGATGCCGACTGCCGCGCAGGCAGCCATACGCCGCTCCAGATAGCTAGCCACCTCTTGGGTGACGTCGTCATACCGCGGATTGTCCTGCATGTTACCCGGCTCACCGCGCATGTGCATCAGGCATACCGGCAGGCCGGTGTCGGCCGCAGCATCCAGCGCACCATCGCGCTCCAGGGCACGCACATCATTGATCAGCCCGGCACCAAGCCGAGCCGTCTCGCGCATTACCGCGGGCGTAGAGGTATCGACGGAGATGATGACATCAAGGCGACTGCTGATCGCCTCGACGATCGGAGCGACCCGCTCAAGCTCCTCGACGGGCGACACTGCGCGAGCGCCGGGACGAGTAGACTCGCCACCTACATCGATAAGCGTGGCACCCGCCGCGACCATGGCCTCGGCATGGCGCAAGGCCTCGTCACGGCGGCTGAAGCGACCGCCGTCGGAAAATGAATCAGGGGTGACATTGAGAATACCCATGACATGGGTACGAGACAAATCAAGAACCCGGTTGCCGCAAGGCAACCGGGTCGGGTACTGCTGAGAGGTCATATGAACCCTTAGTGTTGAGCCGCCGGACCACCGATCGGCGACTCTGGACGATCGCCCTGGGACGCCTGGTTGCCGGAGGTACCGGCATCGTTGTCCCAGTCGCGCGGCTCGCGCGGCGTACGACCTGCCATGATGTCGTCGATCTGGTCGGCATCGATGGTTTCGTACTTCATCAGGGCCTCGGCCATCGCGTCAAGCTTGTCGCGGTTGTCGGTGAGGATCTGCTTGGCGGTGGCATAGCACTGATCGATGATGCTGCGAACTTCGGAATCGATCAGCTTGGCGGTCTCGCCGGAGACGCTGGCGTGCTGGCTGCCAGCACTGCGCCCCAGGAACACCTCGCCCTCTTCTTCGGCGTACATCAACGGACCGAGCTTCTCGGACAAGCCCCACTTGGTGACCATGTTCCGGGCGATCTGGCTGGCACGCATGATGTCGTTGGACGCACCCGTGGTGACGCCATCGAAGCCCAGGGTCATCTCCTCGGCGATACGGCCGCCGTACAGTGAACAGATCTGGCTGATCAGCGCACGCTTGGAGAGGCTGTACCGGTCTTCCTCGGGCAGGAACATGGTCACACCGAGCGCACGACCGCGCGGAATGATCGAGACCTTGTACACCGGGTCATGCTCAGGCACGACACGACCAACGATGGCGTGACCGGCCTCGTGATAAGCCGTGTTCTGCTTCTCTTTCTCGGACATGACCATGGTCTTGCGCTCGGCGCCCATCATGATCTTGTCCTTGGCCAGCTCGAACTCCTTCATCTCGACCAGGCGCTTGCTGGAGCGAGCGGCGAACAGCGACGCCTCGTTGACCAGGTTGGCAAGATCGGCACCGGAGAAGCCGGGGGTACCACGGGCAATGACGGCGGCGTTGACGTTCTCGCCGACCGGCACCTTGCGCATGTGCACCTTGAGAATCTGCTCGCGACCACGGATATCCGGCAGGCCCACCACCACCTGGCGGTCGAAGCGACCAGGACGCAGCAGCGCCGGGTCGAGCACATCAGGTCGGTTGGTCGCAGCGATGACGATGATGCCATCGTTCATCTCGAAGCCATCCATCTCGACCAGCAACTGGTTCAGTGTCTGCTCGCGCTCGTCGTGACCGCCACCCATGCCGGCGCCACGGTGGCGACCGACAGCGTCGATCTCGTCGATGAAGATGATGCACGGCGCGTGTTTCTTCGCCTGCTCGAACATGTCACGAACACGGCTGGCACCGACACCGACGAACATTTCGACGAAATCGGAACCGGAAATGGTGAAGAACGGCACTTTCGCCTCACCGGCGATGGCCTTGGCCAGCAAGGTCTTACCGGTACCGGGCGGGCCGACCATCAGCACGCCACGTGGGATACGACCGCCCAGGCGCTGGAATTTGCCTGGATCACGCAGAAACTCGACCAGTTCGCCGACTTCTTCCTTGGCTTCGTCGCAACCCGCGACATCGGCCAGGGTGGTTTTCACCTGGTCTTCGGAGAGCAGGCGCGCCTTGCTCTTGCCGAAGCTCATCGGCCCGCCCTTGCCGCCCGCACCGCCTTGCATCTGGCGCATGAAGAACATGAACACGGCGATGATCACGAGGATCGGGAAGCTGGCGACCAGCAGCTGGGTCCAGATGCTCTGCTGTTCGGGTTGCTTGCCTTCGATCACGACATGATTGTCGACCAGGTCGCCGATCAGGCCGTTGTCGGCGATGGCCGGACGAACGGTCTTGAAGTTGTCGCCATCGGTACGCTTGCCGGTGATGACGGCGCCGTCGACGGTCACACGCTCGACCTTACCGTCCTTGACCTGCTGGATGAAGTCGGAATAGTTGAGGGTCTGCGGCTCGTTAGGGCTGGAGAAGTTGTTCATCACCGTCACGAGGACAGCCGCGATGATCAACCACAGGATCAGATTCTTTGCCATGTCGTTCAATTAGCTACCCTCTGAGGTCGGCGCACGACGCAGCCGTGCCTCGCATGATATTCACCGCCCTAACTTACTACATTACCTGCGCATCCGCAGGCACCGTCTGTAACCCTTTGTGAAACCTAGACTACACGAAGTTCGGACGATCCTGAGGCCGCGGCCGATTGGAAATAACTATCGGCCAGCCCGCAAGCGCCCGCTCACTCGCCCTTGTACCCCCTGGCCAGCAAGTACTGTTCACGGGACCGATCCCGAGAGGACGACGGCTTGCGCATCTGTACCTTGTCGAACTTGCTGCGCACGTCCTTGAGGTACACATCGAAGCCTTCTCCCTGGAAAATCTTGATCAGGAAGTCACCACCGGGCTTGAGCACACGGGTTGCCAGATCCAGGGCGAGTTCGCAAAGGAACATGGCTCGCGGCATGTCCACAGCGGGCGTACCACTCATATTGGGGGCCATATCGGAAATCACAAGGTCCACATGCGAATCGCCGACCGCCTGGAGAATCTGCTCGAGTACCGAATCCTGGGTGAAATCGCCCTGGATGAAGGTCACGTCAGGGATCGAGTCCATTTCCAGGATGTCGGAGGCAATCAGACGTCCTTGACCACCAATCAGACGACTGGTCACCTGCGACCAGCCGCCCGGTGCCGCTCCAAGGTCGATAACGCTCATGCCGGGGCGGATGAGGCGGTCCTTTTCCTGGATCTCCAGCAGTTTGTAGCTCGCACGCGAGCGGTAGCCGTCCTTCTGCGCCTGCTTGACGAAGGGATCGTTGAAATGCTCTCTCAGCCAGTTATGGCTGCTTTTGGAACGCTGCGCCACGGGGCACCTCGATGATTAGCGTCGTGATTGACTGGGCGGAGCCAGTGGCCCTCGGGTAAAATGGCCACCAATTTTACAGAATCAGACGAAAAGGGTCAGATTATGCCGCTCAATAACGAGCAGAAGAAACAGTACAAGTCTATTGGTCACGACCTGAAACCGGTCCTGATCGTTGCCGGTAACGGCTTGAATGAAGGCGTAATCGCCGAACTGGAGCGTGCGCTGGCCGATCACGAGCTGATCAAGGTCGAAATTCGCTCGGAAGATCGCGAAGAGCGCGCCGCCGCTATTGCCGAACTGTGCAAGGCAGGCCGTGCCGAGCTGGTACAGACCATTGGCAAGAAGGCACTGATCTATCGCAAGAACCCACAGCCGAACAAGCAGCTGTCCAACATCCACCGCTACAAGTAAGGGTGGCGCCGGTCAGTGGCGCGCCTTGCGCACCCTGACCGGGACCGGCTGGGCCACCAGCACGATGCCAGAAAAGCCCAGCACCAGGAAACAGAACATCTGCCAGCGCTCCCCTACGGAAATCCCGTAGCGCAGCGTGTAGTAGCCGACACAGGCACCAAAGCCGAGCAACAGCATCTGGCCGCGGAACTGCCGCCACCAAGCCGCCAGGCCATCCACCCTCGCCAGCACTGCCAACTGGGTCAACAGCCCGAGCAGCGCCACGCCGATCAACCAGCGATCGATCTGCCCGGCGATGTCCTGCACCAATAATGGCGCAAGGCCGCTGACCTTCAGCGCCGGCACCAGCCCCACATGAAACACCCACAGGCCACCGACCCAGAATACCTGGGCCAGTTGCCAGAGGATGCCCTCGAGGGACGGCGCGCGCTGGCGCCGATCAGATGTGCTTGACTTCGACAATCTCGTACTCGACGGTGCCGCTCGGCGTCTTGACCACGACCGTATCACCCTCTTCCTTGCCAATGATGGCACGGGCGATAGGCGCGCTCGCCGAGAGCTTGCCTTTCTTGATGTCCGCTTCATCCTCGCCAACGATCTGGTAGGTCACCTGATCGCCGGTCTCGGTATTCTCCAGATCCACGGTGGTCCCGAAAATCACCTTGCCGGTATGGGCGATGGTGGTGACATCGATCACCACCGAGTTCTGCAGACGCCCTTCGATGTCGCGGATACGCGCCTCGACCATGCCCTGCTCCTCACGGGCGGCGTGGTACTCGGCATTTTCCTTGAGATCGCCGAGCTCACGAGCCTCGCCGATCGCCTGGCTCAGACGTGGACGCTCGGTCTTGCTCAGGAACAAATGCTCTTCTTCCAGGGCGCGAGCGCCCTGGACGGTCATCGGGTACTTGGTAATGCTCATGCTTTGAGTCCTGCATGCAGATCCTGCAGGCGACGAACGGTCTTCTCGGGACCGAATTTCAGCGCCTCGCAGATGGCTTCACCTGCCGCAATGGTGGTCGTGCAGTAGATCTTGTGCTGCAGCGCATTGCGACGAATCGAGTAGGAATCGGCGATCGACTGGCGGCCTTCGGTGGTGTTGATGATCAGCGACACTTCGTCGTTCTTGATCATGTCGACCACGTGCGGACGACCTTCGGTCACCTTGTTCACACGGCGCACTTTCAGGCCAGCCGCTTCGATAACCTTGGCGGTGCCGGCAGTAGCAACCACTTCGAAGCCCAGGGCGATCAGGTCGCGGGCAACGCCAGCCACTTGTGGCTTGTCGTCGTCACGCACGCTGATGAACGCGGTACCGCCGGTCGGCAGCACTTCGCTGGCACCCATCTGGGCCTTGGCGAAGGCTTCACCGAAGCTGTCACCGACACCCATGACTTCACCGGTCGATTTCATCTCAGGGCCGAGGATCGGGTCAACCCCTGGGAACTTGGCGAACGGGAAGACGGCTTCCTTGACGCTGTAGAAGTTCGGGATGATTTCCTGGGTGAAGCCCAGCTCCTTGAGAGTTTTACCAGCCATGACGCGGGCCGCGATCATCGCCAGCGAGGTGCCGATGCACTTGGACACGAACGGTACGGTACGCGAGGCGCGCGGGTTGACTTCGATCACGTAGATCTTGTCGCCCTGCAGAGCCAGCTGCACGTTCATCAGGCCGACAACGCCCAGTTCCAGGGCCATTTTCTTGACCTGTTCGCGGACTTCGTCCTGCACTTGCTGGCTCAGCGAGTAAGGTGGCAGCGAGCACGCCGAGTCACCGGAGTGAACGCCAGCCTGTTCGATGTGCTGCATGATCGCGCCGATCACCACGTCGGTGCCGTCGCAGACAGCGTCCACGTCCATCTCGATGGCGCAGTTGAGGAAGTGGTCGAGCAGCACTGGGCTGTCGTTGGACACCTGGACCGCTTCGCGCAGGTAGCGCTTGAGCTCGTCCAGCTCGTAGACGATCTCCATGGCGCGACCACCCAGGACGTACGACGGGCGCACGACCAGTGGGTAGCCGATGCCACCAGCAGCGTTGATGGCTTCTTCTTCGCTGCGCACGGTGGCGTTTGGCGGCTGCAGCAGGTTCAGGCGCTGCACCATCTGCTGGAAGCGCTCGCGGTCTTCGGCGCGGTCGATGGCGTCCGGGCTGGTACCGATGATCGGCACACCGGCTTCTTCCAGGGCACGGGCCAGTTTCAGCGGGGTCTGGCCGCCGTAATGGACGATCACGCCCTTCGGCTTCTCGACGCGGCAGACTTCCAGCACGTCTTCCAGGGTCAGCGGCTCGAAGTACAGGCGATCGGAGGTGTCGTAGTCGGTGGAGACGGTTTCCGGGTTGCAGTTGACCATGATGGTCTCGTAACCGTCTTCACGCAGGGCAAGGGCTGCGTGTACGCAGCAGTAGTCGAACTCGATACCTTGGCCGATACGGTTCGGGCCACCACCCAGGATCATGATCTTGTCGCGGGTCGACGGGTTGGCCTCGCACTCTTCCTCGTAGGTGGAGTACAGGTAGGCGGTGTCGGTGGCGAACTCGGCCGCGCAGGTGTCGACGCGCTTGTAGACCGGGAACACTTCCAGCTTGTGGCGGTGACGACGCAGGTTCTTGTCAGTGATGCCGAGCAGCTTGGCCAGGCGCTGATCCGAGAAGCCCTTGCGCTTGAGGCGCAGCATGTAGTCCTTGTCGATGGCCGACAGGGCCAGGGTCTTGACCTTCTCTTCTTCCTTGATCAGATCTTCCATCTGCACCAGGAACCACAGGTCGATACCGGTCAGCTCGAAGATTGCTTCGATAGTCATGCCCGAGCGGATGGCGTCAGCCACGTACCAGATACGCTCGGCGCCCGGTACGGTCAGTTCGCGTTTGAGCATGCTGGCAGCATCGGCGCTGGCCAGGTCGACTTTCGGGTCCAGGCCGCAGGCGCCAACTTCCAGGCCGCGCAGGGCTTTCTGCAGGGACTCCTGGAAGGTACGGCCAATGGCCATGACTTCACCGACCGACTTCATCTGGGTGGTCAGGCGGGCGTCGGCTTTCGGGAATTTCTCGAAGGCGAAGCGTGGCAGTTTGGTAACGACGTAGTCGATGGACGGCTCGAAGGACGCCGGGGTACGACCACCGGTGATGTCATTCTGCAGTTCGTCCAGGGTGTAGCCGATGGCCAGCTTGGCGGCGATCTTGGCGATCGGGAAGCCAGTCGCTTTCGAAGCCAGGGCGGACGAGCGCGAAACCCGCGGGTTCATCTCGATCACGACCATGCGGCCGGTGTTCGGGCAGATACCGAACTGCACGTTGGAACCGCCGGTTTCGACGCCGATCTCACGCAGCACCGCCAGCGAGGCGTTGCGCATGATCTGGTATTCCTTGTCGGTCAGGGTCTGTGCGGGAGCAACGGTGATGGAGTCACCGGTGTGCACGCCCATCGGGTCGAAGTTCTCGATGGAGCACACGATGATGCAGTTGTCCTTCTTGTCGCGGACCACCTCCATCTCGTATTCCTTCCAGCCGATCAGCGACTCGTCGATCAGCAGTTCCTTGGTCGGCGACAGGTCCAGGCCACGGGTGCAGATTTCTTCGAATTCTTCACGGTTGTAGGCGATGCCGCCACCGGTGCCACCCATGGTGAACGAAGGACGGATGATGCACGGGAAGCCCAGTTTCTCGAGAACCGCGTACGCCTCTTCCATGCTGTGGGCGATACCGGAGCGCGGGCACTCCAGGCCGATGTCCTTCATCGCCTTGTCGAAGCGCGAACGGTCTTCGGCCTTGTCGATGGTGTCGGCGTTGGCACCGATCATCTCTACACCGAACTTTTCCAGAACGCCGTGGCGCTCCAGGTCCAGGGCACAGTTCAGTGCCGTCTGGCCGCCCATGGTTGGCAGCACCGCGTCAGGGCGCTCCTTTTCGATGATCTTGGCCACCGATTGCCACTTGATCGGCTCGATGTAGGTGGCGTCGGCCATGGCCGGGTCGGTCATGATGGTGGCCGGGTTGGAGTTCACCAGGATGACGCGGAAACCTTCCTCGCGCAGGGCTTTACAGGCCTGGGCGCCGGAATAGTCGAATTCGCAGGCCTGGCCGATAACGATCGGGCCAGCGCCGAGAATCAGGATGCTTTTGATGTCTGTACGTTTTGGCATGGTTGTCACTCAAATCCGCGGGTCAGTCGGCAAGCCGTCTTGAACAATCTGGGTCAGGCGCTTCCGGACTCGGCGCGTGCCGGTCCGGGGCCTTGATGCAGGATGCTCAGCGGCGCTTGGCCATGGCATCGATGAAACGATCGAACAGTGGCGCGACATCGGTCGGGCCTGGGCTCGCTTCAGGGTGGCCCTGGAAGCTGAACGCGCTCTTGTCGGTACGCTCGATACCCTGCAGGGTGCCGTCGAATAGCGACTTGTGGATGGCGCGCACATTGCCCGGCAGGGTGGCTTCGTCGACGGCGAAACCGTGGTTCTGGCTGGTGATCATGACCACACCGGTATCCAGGTCCTGGACCGGGTGGTTGGCACCGTGGTGGCCGTGCCCCATCTTGACGGTCTTGGCACCGGAGGCCAGGGCCAGCAACTGGTGGCCGAGACAGATGCCGAACACCGGAGTCTCGGTCTCGAGAATCTCTTTGATCGCCTGGATCGCGTAGTCGCACGGCTCGGGATCGCCAGGGCCGTTGGACAGGAACACGCCGTCAGGGTTGAGGGCCAGCACTTCGCTTGCCGGCGTCTGGGCAGGTACCACGGTCACGCGGCAGCCGCGAGCAACCAGCATGCGCAGGATGTTCAGCTTGACGCCGTAGTCGTAGGCGACGACATGATACGGCAGCTCGGACGCTTCGAGGGTCGGGTGGCTGTCGGTCTTCAGCTCCCACACGCTGGAACGCCACTCGTAGCGCTCCTTGGTGCTGACCACTTTGGCCAGGTCCATGCCCTTGAGGCCCGGGAAGGCACGTGCAGCCGCGATGGCGGCCTCTTCGCTGATATCGTCACCGGCCAGGATGCAGCCGTTCTGTGCGCCTTTCTCACGCAGGATGCGGGTCAGGCGACGGGTATCGATACCGGCGATGGCCACGACATTGTTGGCCTTGAGGTAGTCCGGCAGGGACTGGGTGTTACGCCAGTTGCTGGCCAGCAGCGGCAGGTCGCGAATCACCAGGCCTGCGGACCAGACGCGATCGGACTCGGCGTCTTCGGCGGTGGTGCCGGTATTGCCGATGTGCGGGTAAGTCAGGGTAACGATTTGCTGGGCGTAGGAAGGGTCTGTAAGGATTTCCTGGTAGCCGGTCATAGCGGTGTTGAACACCACCTCACCAACGGTTTGCCCGTCGGCCCCAATGGCCTCACCGCGAAAAATGCTGCCATCAGCAAGGGCGAGTATGGCTGGCTTTGTCAAGAAGACCTCCCGTAAATGACGCATGAAGGGGCGATCGCAGGTTGCAAAAAAGCGGAGTGCCGTATGGATACGTCACCCCGCTTTTATGTGCTGAATTCAATTCTCTGCGCGCTTTTAGTGGATACACTAAAGCTGTAGTTTACAGAAAAGTGAGGTTTCGGTCTACCGCATATGTGCCTCTAAAACACATGATTGCGACAGAACGACGTCGGCAGTGACGGCTCAATGCAGCTCGAGCACATCCTGCATGTCGTACAGCCCAGGTTCGCGCCCATCGAGCCACAGCGACGCGCGCACGGCCCCCTTGGCAAAGGTCATGCGGCTCGAGGCCTTGTGGGTGATCTCGACACGCTCACCCTCTGCCGCGAACAGCACGGTGTGATCGCCGACCACATCACCGGCACGCACGGTGGCAAAACCGATGGTCTCGCGCTTGCGCGCGCCGGTCTGACCCTCACGACCATAGACAGCCACTTCCTGCAGATCGCGACCCAACGCCTGGGCAACCACCTCACCCATGCGCAGCGCAGTACCCGAAGGCGCGTCGACCTTGTGCCGGTGGTGAGCCTCGATGATCTCGATGTCCACCTCGTCACCCAGTACCCGCGCAGCAGTATCGAGCAACTTCAGGCACAGATTGACGCCAATGCTGAAGTTGGCAGCGAAGACGATCGGAATCTCCTTGCCCGCCTCCACCAGCAGGGCCTTTTCGTCCTGCGAAAAACCGGTGGTACCGATGACCATGGCCTTGCCTGCCTTGCGGCAGAACGCCAGGTTCTTCAGGGTCACCGAGGGGTGAGTGAAGTCGATGAGCACATCGAACTCGTCGGCGACCTTGGTCAGGTCATCGGAAATCGGTACGCCGATACGGCCCAACGCCGCGAGCTCGCCGGCGTCAGCCCCCACCAGGGTGCTGTCCGGGCGATCAATCGCTGCCGTCAGGCCCGCCTGAGGAGCCTGCTGCTGCACGGCTTCGATGAGGATCTTGCCCATCCGCCCTGCCGCACCCATCACTGCAATACGTCGCATAGCCTGTTCCTTGTCAGAGATCGCCGAAGAAGCGCTTCATACCCTCGAACCAACCACTGGCCTTGGGCGAATGGGAGCTGTCGCCATCGAGCGAATCACGCAGTTCTTCAAGCAGCTCGCGCTGGCGGCGACTCAGGTTGACCGGTGTCTCGACCGCGACGCGGCACAACAGGTCGCCCGCCGCACCACCACGCACCGGGGCCACGCCCTTGCCGCGCAGACGGAACTGCTTGCCGGTCTGGGTGCCTTCCGGGATCTTCAGCTTGACCCGGCCGTCCAGTGTCGGCACTTCCAGCTCGCCACCGAGCGCCGCATCGGTGTAGCTGATCGGCACTTCGCAATACAGGTGCTTGCCATCGCGCTGGAAGATCGAGTGCTCACGGACACTGATGACCACATACAGGTCGCCGGTCGGGCCACCATGCGCCCCGGCCTCGCCCTCGCCAGACAGGCGGATGCGGTCACCCGTATCGACACCCGCCGGCACCTTGACCGACAGGGTCTTGTATTCCTCGACACGGCCTTCGCCGTGGCAGGAGTTGCACGGGTCAGTGATGATCTTGCCCGAGCCATGGCAACGCGGGCAGGTCTGCTGCACCGAGAAAAACCCTTGCTGCATGCGCACCTGGCCGATACCGCCACAAGTCGGGCAGGTCGACGGCGTCGAGCCCTTCTTGGCGCCGGTACCATCGCACGGCGCGCAGTTGACCAGCGTCGGCACACGGATATTGACCGTGGTGCCACGCACCGCCTCTTCCAGGTTCAACTCCAGGGTGTAACGCAGGTCACTGCCGCGCTGGGCGCCGCCACGACCACCGCCCCGGCCACCGCCGAAGAAGTCGCTGAAGACGTCGCCGAAGATATCGGAGAAGTTGGCGCCGCCGAAGCCGGCACCACCGCCACCCATGCTCGGGTCGACACCGGCATGGCCGTACTGATCGTAGGCGGCGCGCTTGCTGGCGTCGGAGAGCACTTCATAGGCCTCATTGGCCTCCTTGAATTTCTCTTCCGACTCTTTGTCGCCCGGGTTGCGGTCTGGGTGAAACTTCATCGCCAGGCGGCGATAGGCCTTCTTGAGGTCACCTTCGCTGGCGCCGCGCTCGACACCCAGGACCTCATAAAAATCACGCTTTGCCATAGGTCATTTGCACTCTTGAGGGCTTTCGGCATCTGTGCACCGTGCCGTCAGCACCTGCCGCAACACGCCTGATGCGCCCTGACAGATGCTGGAAATATTTCCCGTGTTCCAGACACGCCAACGCGGGAGCAAGCCCCCGCGCGGCGACATCCTACCAGTTCACCGACCAATGGCGATGAACTGGCCGACAACATGCAAGCATTACTGCTTGTTGTTGTCTTTCACTTCCTCGAACTCGGCGTCAACCACGTCATCGTGCTTGGCTTCCGGCTCGGCCTGCTGGGCGCCGCCTTGAGGCTGCTGAGCCTGTTGCTCGGCATACATCTTCTGGGCAACTGGCGCGGAGACTTTGGACAGCTCCTCGACCTTGGCGTCGATGGCGGCCTTGTCGTCGCCCTTGACGGCGGCTTCCAGGGCAACCACGGCAGCTTCGATCGCAGCCTTTTCCTCGGCAGTAGCCTTGTCACCGGCGTCGACGACCATCTTGCGGGTCGAGTGAACCAGCGCATCACCCTGGTTGCGGGCAGCGGCCAGCTCTTCGAACTTGCGGTCCTCCTCGGCGTTGGCCTCGGCGTCACGCACCATGCGCTCGATCTCTTCGTCCGACAGGCCGGAGTTGGCCTTGATCACGATCGACTGAGCCTTGCCGGTGGCCTTGTCTTTGGCGCCTACGTGCAGGATGCCGTTGGCGTCGATGTCGAAGGTCACTTCGATCTGTGGAACGCCACGCGGAGCTGGCGGGATGTCCGACAGGTCGAACTTGCCCAGCGACTTGTTCTGCGCGGCCTGCTTGCGCTCGCCCTGCAGGACGTGGATGGTCACTGCACCCTGGTTGTCGTCGGCAGTCGAGAACACCTGCGACTTCTTGGTCGGGATGGTGGTGTTCTTCTCGATCAGCGCAGTCATCACGCCACCCATGGTTTCGATACCCAGGGTCAGCGGGCTGACGTCGAGCAACAGGACGTCCTTCACGTCACCGGCCAGTACGGCGCCCTGGATGGCAGCACCCATGGCAACGGCTTCGTCCGGGTTGACGTCCTTGCGCGCTTCCTTGCCGAAGAAATCGGCGACCGCTTTCTGTACCAGCGGCATACGGGTCTGGCCACCGACCAGGATCACGTCGTCGATCTTGCTCGCATCGATACCGGCATCTTTCAGGGCGATGCGGCAAGGCTCGATAGTACGGCTGACCAGGTCTTCGACCAGCGACTCCAGCTTGGCGCGGGAGATCTTCACGTTCAGGTGCTTCGGACCGGTTGCATCAGCAGTGATGTACGGCAGGTTGACGTCGGTCGACTGGGCGGAAGACAGCTCGATCTTGGCCTTTTCAGCGGCTTCTTTCAGACGCTGCAGCGCCAGCGGATCGTTCTTCAGGTCCATGCCGGACTCTTTCTTGAACTCGTCGACGAGGTAGTCGATCAGGCGCATGTCGAAGTCTTCGCCACCCAGGAAGGTGTCACCGTTGGTGGCCAGTACTTCGAACTGATGCTCACCGTCGACTTCGGCGATTTCGATGACCGACACGTCGAAGGTACCACCACCCAGGTCATAGACGATGACGGTGTGGTCGCCCTTGGCCTTGTCCATGCCATAAGCCAGTGCAGCTGCGGTCGGTTCGTTGATGATGCGCTTGACGTCCAGACCGGCGATGCGACCGGCATCCTTGGTAGCCTGGCGCTGGCTGTCGTTGAAGTAGGCCGGAACGGTGATGACCGCTTCGGTGACAGGCTCGCCGAGGTAGTCTTCGGCGGTCTTCTTCATCTTCTTCAGGACTTCGGCGCTGATCTGCGGCGGAGCCATTTCCTTGCCAGCAGCCTCGACCCAGGCGTCACCGTTGCCGGCCTTGACGATCTTATAAGGCACCAGCTTGATGTCTTTCTGCACGACGTCTTCTTCGAAGCGGCGGCCGATCAGGCGCTTCACTGCGAACAGGGTGTTGTGCGGGTTGGTGACGGCCTGGCGCTTGGCCGACTGGCCAACCAGGATTTCGCCGTCGTTGGCGTAGGCCACGATCGAAGGGGTGGTACGCGCACCTTCGGCGTTCTCGATGACCTTGACGTTACCGTTTTCCAGAATGGAGACGCACGAGTTGGTCGTCCCCAGGTCGATACCGATGATTTTGCCCATGTTAACTCTCCCGAAACTTGAATTTGGTAGCAGCGACTACTTTGGCCAACTGCGGTAATACTTGAAGGCTTGACACCTAGATGGGGATGCCCCGGTGGATTTCAAGCCTTTTCATCGATGGAAGGCTGGGGCGCTGCCGGCGCCTTGCTGACCACCACCATGGCGGGGCGCAGCAGACGACCGTTGAGCAGATAACCCTTCTGGAACACGTTGAGCACGCTGTTCGGCTCTACCTCGGCGTTTTCCTGCATGGCCATGGCCTGGTGATGCTCAGGGTTGAATGGCTGGCCATGAGGATCGACGGCTTCGAGGTTGTAGCGCTTGAGTGTGTCCTGGAACATCTTCAGGGTCAGCTCGACACCTTCGCGGATCTGCTTGACGTTTTCGTCATCGGCGCTGGAGTGGGTCAGGGCCAGCTCCAGGCTGTCGATCACCGGCAGCAGGTCGCCAGCGAATTTCTCCAAGGCGAACTTGTGAGCCTTCTCGACATCCTGCTCGGCACGACGGCGGATGTTCTGCAGGTCTGCCGCCACACGCAGCGACTGATCCTTGGCGGCGGCCAGCTGCTCCTCGAGCACCTGGACGCGGGCACCGAGGTCTTCGGATCCGGCTTCTTCGGCGTTAAGGTTTTGTTCATCCAGCTGTTCGTCAGCCATCGGTGCTCTCCTCCGCAATTTCTGGTTACAGGTCATGCCTGCCTTGTCTGCCGGTTATATGGGGTCGGAAAAACCAGGTTCAAGGGGCGAGCAGCATTTCCACATTCAACAGGCGGGCATTGGCACACGCGAAAAAAGTACTGTATAAATAACCAGACATGACCTTCGGGAGCGGCCCTCATGCTGGTGCACCTGTCCATTCACAACTACGCCATCGTCGAGCACCTCGACCTCGAACTCGCCCGCGGGATGTCGGTGATCACCGGCGAAACGGGCGCCGGCAAGTCGATCATGCTCGACGCGCTCGGCCTGGCGCTGGGCGATCGTGCCGACAGCGGCGTGGTGCGCCCGGGCGCCGACAAGGCCGACCTGCTTGCCACCTTCGACCTGATCGACATCCCCGAAGCCCGAACCTGGCTGGCAGAGCGCGACCTCGACAACGACGGCCCATGTATCCTGCGCCGAGTGATCACCGCCGAAGGCCGCAGCCGCGGCTACATCAACGGCACCCCTTGCCCGCTCGGCGACCTCAAGGCACTCGGTGAGTTGCTGATCGACATCCACAGCCAGCACGAACACCAGTCGCTCCTCAAGACCGATACGCATCGTCGCCTGGTCGACGAGTACGCCGGCGCCACCGACCTAGCCCGCCAGGTGCAACTGGCGGCCCAGCGCTGGCGCCAGACCCGCCTGGAGCTGGAGCGTCTGTCCAACTCCGGCGATGAGCAACGCGCCCGTCATCAGCTGCTGAGCTACCAGCTCGAAGAGCTCGACAATCTGGGCCTGGGCGAAAACGAGCTGGAACAGCTTGAGCACGAGCACAAGAACCTGACCAATGCCGAAGCCCTGTTCGGTATCTGCCGACAGGTCATCGATCAATGCAGCGAAAGCGACTCCGGCAACGTGCTCAGCGCCCTGACGGTCAGCCTCAATCGCCTGACCGCCGTGAACAATGCACCCAAGGCATTGGGCGAGGCCGTCAATCTGATCGCCAGTGCGCAGATCCAGATCGAGGAAGCGGTTGGCGAGCTCAACCGCTTCCTCGACAACTTCGACGCCGACCCTCTGCGCCTGCAGGCGCTGGAAGAGCGGCTCGACACCCTTTATACGCTCGCTCGCAAGCACCGCGTGCACCCGAGCGAGCTGCCACACCTGCAACAGCGCCTCATGGAGGAGCTCGAAGGGCTCAACGCCAGCGATGAATCCATCGAGCGCCTGGGCGGCGAACTGGCCGCCTATGCACAGCACTATAAAGAGAAGGCCGTCGAGCTCAGCAACCTGCGCCGCCAGGCCGCAGCGCAACTGGCGGTGGCGGTCGAGCAGGAGATCCAGCGCCTGGGCATGCCTGGCGGGCGCTTCTGCATCGAGCTGTCGCCCAACGAGAGCGATGAGCTTTCGCCCCACGGGCTGGAGCAGATCGAGCTGCTGGTCAGCGCCAACCCCGGCCAGCCGCTCAAGGGCCTGGCCAAGGTGGCGTCGGGAGGCGAGCTGTCACGCATCAGCCTGGCGATTCAGGTCATCACCGCACAAACCTCGCGCATTCCCACGCTGGTCTTTGACGAAGTGGACGTGGGCATCGGCGGCCCGACCGCCGAGATCGTCGGCCAATTGTTGCGCCGCCTGGGTGAGCGCGGCCAGGTCCTGACCGTCACTCACCTGCCGCAGGTTGCAGCCCAAGGGCACCACCACCTGTTCGTGCACAAGGTGCGCAACAGCGACACCACCCATACAGCCGTGGCCAGCCTCGGCAAACGTGAGCGGGTCGAAGAAGTGGCACGCATGCTGGGCGGGATAGACCTGACCAAGGAATCCCTGGCGCATGCACGCAAGATGGTGGTTAGCGGCAAGGCCTGAGGCAGCACACTTCTCACCTGTGGCAGAAAGCACAAAGGCGACCCGAAGGTCGCCTTTGCTGTTCATAACGATCGAAATCGTTACTTTTTCTTACGCACATACAGGACCAGATTGTGGTCCACGAGCTCGTAGCCATGCTCGGCCACGATCTCTTTCTGGCGGCGCTCGATCTCCGCATCCATGAATTCGATCACTTCGCTGGTATCCACGTTGACCATATGGTCGTGGTGGCCGCCATCGGCCAGCTCGAACACCGCGTGGCCGCCATCGAAGTTGTGGCGAACCACCAGACCCGCTGCTTCGAACTGGGTCAGTACACGGTAGACGGTCGCCAGACCGACATCCTCACCTGCTTCCATCAGCGCCTTGTAGACATCCTCGGCGCTCATGTGACGCTGCTCGGTCGAATCGAGCATCTGAAGGATCTTGACTCGAGGCAGGGTCACCTTGAGACCGGCTTTGCGCAATTCGCTATTTTCAACCATGGTCAGCTTTCTCGCCGATGCTGCTTCGCAGCTTCTCTTAATACGGGTATGATCGGGGTTTACGTTGTCCAGCCAAGATAGTGGAAGTCGCCCACCGATGCAAAACACCAAGCTCTTGCTAACCAGCCTCACCCTCGTGGGACTGCTCGCACTCGCCGGTTGCTCGTTTCCCGGGGTTTACAAAATCGACATCCAGCAGGGCAATGTCGTCACGCAGGACATGATAGACCAATTGCGCCCCGGAATGACCCGACGGCAAGTAAGGTTTATCATGGGCAACCCGCTGCTGCAGGACACCTTCAACACCAATCGCTGGGATTATCTCTACAGCATCCAGCCTGGCGGCGGTAAGCGCCAGCAGGAGCGCATGAGCATCTTCTTCAACGAAAGCGACCAACTGGTCAGCCTGTCCGGCGACTTCATGCCGGGCGTGAGCCGCGACCAGGAAATTCTGGGCGGCAGCAGCACCACGACCGTCAGCCCGGCCAACCAGCCGTCTCAACAGCCAGAGAAGCCAGCCAAGGCCGGCTCGACGGAAGAGTCGATCCAGCGTGAAATCGACACCATCGAGACGACACCGGTGCCCACACCGGCTCCCCTGGAGACCTCGCCGCAATAACGGCATGGCCCATGAAAAAGCCCGGACATGGTCCGGGCTTTTTATTGCGCAGCGCATACAGCAACAACCTTACCCGCGTGCAGCCTTGGCCTTTTCGGCTCGCTGTCTGCGCATCGCCTTCGGGTCGATCAGCAGCGGCCGGTAGATTTCCAGGCGCTCGCCCTCCTCTACCTGACGCTGCTGCGGATCGGCAACGACCTTGCCGAACACGCCCACCGGGCAGCTTTCAATATCCAGCCCTGGCACTTGCGCAGCGATACCAGACAAGCGCAAGGCCTCACGCAGCGTCACGCCCTGCGGCACCCGGCACGCCAGCAGCCACTGGCGTGCCGCAGTCGCGTAAGCCACCTCGATACCCAGCGTCTCAGCCATGCAGCTGCTTGGCTCGCTGGCAGAAGGCATCGACGAGGGTGTTGGCTGCCTGGTTGAACAATGGCCCGAGGGTGGCGCGCACCAGCGGCCCGGCGTAATCGAACGACAGGTCGAGGCTGATCTTGCAGGCTTTCTCGCCCAACGCCTTGAACACCCACACACCATGCAACTGGGTGAAGGGCCCTTCTTCCAGGTTCATCTCGATGGATTGCCCCGGTACCAGCACATTGCGCGTGACGAACTGCTGGCTCATGCCACCCTTGGCTACCTCCAGCTTCGCCCGCATGTGCGTGTCACTCGCCTCGAGCACCGTCGAGTCCGAGCACCAGGGAAGAAACTCAGGGTAGCTGGCCACGTCGTTGACCAGGTCGTAGAGCGCCTGGGCAGGGTATGGCAGCAGGGCGGAGCGTTGAATATGGGTAGTCATCCAGGCATCACTTCCAAGCTGGGCGGCAGCGCATCGCAGCGCTTCGGAACGGTTCCGTACAACGGAACGAGGCCTGCATTGTCCGGGATTCATCCTGCTGGCTCAAGCGCACCGAACCCCATAGCCAGAGGACGTGGCGACTGCCTATAATGCCGCCCCTATGGCTAAGCAAAAGAAACATCCGACCGGGACCATCGCGCAGAACAAGAAAGCGCGACACGATTACTTCATCGAACACAAGTTCGAGGCCGGGCTGGTCCTGTCCGGTTGGGAAGTAAAAAGCCTGCGGGCCGGCAAGGCGCACCTGACCGACAGCTACGTGCTGCTCAAGGATGGCGAAGCCTGGCTGTTCGGCAGCCACATCACCCCGCTGAACACCGCCAGCACCCACGTCATCGCCGACCCCATGCGTACCCGCAAGCTGCTGCTGAACAAGCGCGAGCTCGAGCGCGTGGAGGCTGCCGTGGCGCAGAAAGGCTACACCTGTGTGGCCCTGGCGCTGTACTGGAGCAAGCACCTGATCAAGTGCGAAATCGCGCTCGGCAAGGGCAAGAAGGAGTTCGACAAGCGCGACACGATGCGCGAGCGCGACTCCAACCGCGAGCTGCAGCGTGCGGTGCGCAACAAGGGCAAGGAAGAGTAGATCTTCTTCGGCGGGCAAGTCGGAGCGGCGGTTCGGCGCTCCGACTTGCCCGCGAATGCTGCGACACGTTTCTAGCGCCCGTTGCGTCGCTCAGCGCGCGCCACGCGCTGGGCTTCCTGCTGCGCTTCTTCCAGCACTTCCTGCACATACAGGATGTGCCGGCTCGACACCTCCCGCGCATCCTCCGCACGCCCCTCGACGATCGCCTCGTACAGTTCGCGGTGCTGACTGATCAGCATGTCGCGCGTTTCCGTACGCTGCTGGTACATGCCCCCGATATTGGTCACCACATTGCGCTTGAGCAGGTCGAACAGACCACGAATGGTATGCAGCAGCACGGCATTGTGGCTGGCCTCGGCAATCGCCAGATGAAACCGGGCATCCGCTGCGCCTTCTTCTGCACGACTGACCTCATCGACGCGGGCATAGCAGTCCTGCAGCGCATCGAAGGCGGCCTTCAACCGCGCCCGATCCGGCTCGGTGGCACGCTGGGCTGCGTAGAAGGCGCATGAGGCTTCAAGGGTGTGACGAAACTCCAGCAGGTCGCGCTGAGCCTCAGGGTTGTGCTCGAGCAACTGCAACAAGGGATCACTGAACGTCGATCCCAGCGACTCGGCCACATAGTTGCCGCCCCCCTGGCGGCTGACCAGCAGCCCCTTGGCCACCAGTTTCTGGATCGCCTCGCGCAACGACGGACGGGAAACGCCGAACTGCTCGGCCAGGGCGCGTTCGGCGGGCAGGCGCTGCCCCGAGGTCAACGTCCCCTCGAGAATCATCCCTTCCAGTCGATCGACGATATCGTCGGACAGGCGCCGTTGGCGGACCTGATCAAAAACCATCACATACTCTCCACAAACCCCGGCACCGATTTCGGGGCGCCTATTCTGCGCCTATCCGCGACAGCCCGACAGATATTCCTCGATTGATCCGACGCGATCTCGCCCTCCGCTCATCGGCACTCGACCAAAGTTTTGCTTGGGACAAATTGACACACCCCGTATCCGGCTTTTAACCTAGCGACCAGTCATTGTAAATTGGTCTTACCAATTATCCAATGCCAGTGCTGACCAACAACAATTAGGGGTTACCCCATATGCAAACCTGGCAACAACTCTACACACCGCTTGGTAGTCTCGGCCTGTCCGCACTGGCGGCGGTCATCCCCATCGTGTTCTTCTTCCTCGCCCTCGCCGTGTTCCGCCTCAAGGGCCACGTGGCAGGCAGCATTACCCTCGGCCTGTCGATCCTGGTGGCGATCTTCGCCTTCCAGATGCCTGTCGACATGGCCCTTGCCGCAGCAGGCTACGGCTTCCTCTATGGCCTCTGGCCGATTGCCTGGATCATCGTTGCCGCGGTGTTCCTGTACAAACTCACGGTCAAGAGCGGTCAGTTCGAAGTCATCCGCAGCTCGGTACTGTCGATCACCGACGACCAGCGCCTGCAGGTGCTGCTGATCGGCTTCTGCTTCGGTGCCTTCCTCGAAGGCGCAGCCGGCTTCGGCGCGCCCGTGGCCATCACCGCCGCACTGCTGGTGGGTCTGGGCTTCAACCCGCTGTATGCCGCGGGCCTGTGCCTGATCGCCAACACCGCGCCGGTCGCCTTCGGCGCCCTGGGCATCCCGATCATCGTCGCCGGGCAAGTGACCGGTATCGACGCCTTCCACATTGGCGCCATGACCGGCCGCCAGCTGCCGCTGCTGTCGCTGTTCGTGCCGTTCTGGCTGGTGTTCATGATGGATGGCCTGCGTGGCGTGAAAGAGACCTGGCCCGCCGCGCTGGTCGCCGGCCTGAGCTTCGCCGTGACCCAGTACTTCACGTCCAACTTCATCGGTCCTGAACTGCCGGACATCACCTCGGCCCTGGCCAGCCTGATCGCCCTGACCCTGTTCCTCAAGGTCTGGCAGCCCAAGCGCGCGTTCGCCGAGGCCAAGGGCAGCGTCGGTGCGGCCGTGGTCAGCAGTGGCGGCAGCCAGCCTTCGCCGTACAGCTTCGGCGAGATCTTCAAGGCCTGGTCGCCATTCCTGATTCTCACCGTGCTGGTGACCATCTGGACCCTCAAGCCCTTCAAGGCTGCGTTCGCGCCGGGCGGCGCGATGTACAACTTCGTGTTCAACTTCGCCATCCCGCACCTCGATCAACTGGTGATCAAGACTGCCCCGATTGTCACCGCACCGACCGCAATGCCGGCCGTGTTCAAGCTCGACCCGATCTCCGCCACCGGCACCGCGATCTTCCTGTCGGCACTGATCTCGATGTGGGTCCTGAAGATCAATGTCAAAACTGGTCTTACCACTTTCAAAGAGACCTTCTGGGAACTGCGCTGGCCGATCCTGTCGATCGGCATGGTGCTGGCCTTCGCCTTCGTCACCAACTACTCGGGCATGTCCTCGACCATGGCCCTGGTCCTGGCCGGCACCGGCGCGGCGTTCCCATTCTTCTCGCCGTTCCTGGGTTGGCTGGGCGTGTTCCTGACCGGATCCGACACGTCGTCCAACGCCCTGTTCAGCTCGCTGCAGGCCACCACCGCGCACCAGATCGGCGTCAGCGACACCTTGCTGGTCGCCGCCAACACCAGCGGCGGCGTGACCGGCAAGATGATCTCGCCGCAGTCGATCGCCGTGGCCTGCGCCGCCACCGGCCTGGTCGGCAAGGAGTCGGACCTGTTCCGCTTCACCGTCAAGCACAGCCTGTTCTTCGCGACCATCGTCGGCCTGATCACCCTGGTCCAGGCCTACTGGCTGACCGGTATGCTGGTTCATCACTAAAGTGACAGGGGCCGGGCACGCGCATGTGCCCGGCAACCCATCCACCCACGCTGCGAGAATCCATGATCATTTCAGCCTCCACCGACTATCGCGCCGCGGCCCAGCGCAAGCTGCCCCCCTTCCTGTTCCACTACGCCGACGGCGGCGCCTACGCCGAGCACACCCTGCGCCATAACGTCTCGGACCTGGCCAGCATCGCCCTGCGCCAGCGAGTCCTGAGAAACATGTCCGAGCTGAGCCTTCAGACCCGGCTGTTCGACGAAACCCTGAGCATGCCCGTGGCCCTGGCCCCGGTCGGTCTCACCGGCATGTACGCGCGCCGTGGCGAAGTGCAAGCGGCGCGCGCGGCGGCGGCGCACGGCATTCCCTTCACCCTGTCCACGGTGTCGGTCTGCCCGATCGAGGAAGTGGCGCCGGCCATCGACCGGCCCATGTGGTTCCAGCTGTATGTCCTCAAGGACCGCGGCTTCATGCGCAACGCCCTGGAGCGCGCCAAGGCCGCCGGGGTGAAGACGCTGGTGTTCACCGTCGACATGCCCGTGCCCGGCGCCCGCTACCGTGACGCCCATTCCGGCATGAGTGGCGCCAACGGCCCGATGCGTCGTATGTTGCAAGCCATGACCCACCCTGAATGGGCCTGGGACGTCGGCGTGATGGGACGCCCCCACGACCTGGGCAATATTTCCACCTATCGCGGCAACCCGACCGGCCTTGCCGACTACATCGGCTGGCTGGGCAACAATTTCGACCCGTCGATTTCCTGGAAGGATCTGGAGTGGATCCGCGAATTCTGGGACGGCCCGATGATCATCAAGGGCATCCTCGACGCCGATGACGCCCGTGACGCCGTGAGGTTCGGTGCCGACGGCATCGTCGTCTCCAACCACGGCGGCCGCCAGCTCGACGGCGTGCTGTCCAGCGCCCGCGCCCTGCCGGCCATTGCCGACGCGGTCAAGGGTGATTTGAAGATTCTCGCCGACTCGGGTATCCGCAGCGGCCTGGACGTGGTGCGCATGATCGCCCTGGGCGCCGACACGGTGCTGATCGGCCGCGCCTTCCTCTGGGCCCTGGCCGTGCATGGTCAGGCTGGGGTGAAGAACCTGCTGGAGCTGTTCGAGAAAGAAATGCGCGTGGCCATGGTGCTGACCGGCGCCAAGTCGATCGGCGAGATCCGCCGCGATTCACTGGTACGCGAGTTGGGCGCCTGAGCCCTTACGAAACAAACGCCTGATAGTCCGGGGCACGTCGCGCGCCAGACGCGCCGGCCCCGCGAGGAGATTGCATGAGCCTGCCCGCTGCGTTCCTGCGTGATGCCGAGCGCCTGATCCCTGCCGAACGCCGTTTCGACGACCCGACCTCGACCCTGGCCTTCGGCACCGACGCCAGTTTCTACCGGCTGATCCCCAAGCTGGTGGTGCGCGTCGAATCCGAGGACGAGGTGGTCGAGCTGATCCGCCTGGCCCAGCGTGAGCGCGTGCCGGTAACCTTCCGCGCTGCAGGCACCAGCCTCTCCGGGCAGGCCATCAGCGACTCGGTGCTGATCGTGCTGGGCGACAACTGGAACGGCCGCGAGATTCGCAACCAGGGCGAACAGATCCGCCTGCAGCCCGGGGTCATCGGTGCCCAGGCCAATGCCTGGCTGGCCCCCTACGGGCGCAAGATCGGACCTGATCCGGCGTCGATCAATGCCTGCAAGATCGGCGGTATCGTCGCCAACAATGCCAGCGGCATGTGCTGCGGTACCGCGCAGAACACCTACCACACTCTTGCTGGCCTGCGCCTGGTACTGGCCGACGGTACTCGCCTGGACAGCGAAGACCCGGCCAGCGTCGCCGCCTTCGAACAGAGCCACGCCGCACTGCTCGACGAACTTGCCCGCCTTGGCCGTGAGACCCGCGCCAACACCGAACTGGCCGACCGCATCCGCCACAAGTACAGGCTGAAGAACACCACCGGCCTCTCGCTCAACGCACTGGTGGACTACGACCAGCCGCTGGATATCCTCCAGCACCTGCTGGTCGGCTCCGAAGGCACCCTGGGTTTCATCAGCGCAGTCACCTATGACACCGTGCCTGACCACCCGCACAAGGCCAGCGCCCTGCTGGTGTTTCCCACTGTCGAAAGCTGCTGCCGGGCAGTGACCGTGCTCAAGCGCCAGCCCGTGTCGGCGGTCGAGCTGCTCGACCGCCGCAGCCTGCGCTCGGTGCAGGAGATGCCAGGCATGCCGGCCTGGGTGAAAGGCCTGTCGAGCAACGCCTGCGCCCTGCTGATCGAGTCCCGCGCCGCCAGCCAGAGCCTGCTGCACGAACAACTGGCGCTGGTGATGGGGTCAATCGCCGAATTCCCGCTCGAGCAGAAGGTCGAGTTCAGCGAAGACCCGACGGTGTACAACCTGCTGTGGAAGATTCGCAAGGACACCTTCCCTGCCGTCGGCGCCGTACGCCAGACCGGCACCACGGTGATCATCGAAGACGTGACCTTCCCGGTAGAGCAACTGGCCGAGGGCGTCAACCGCCTGATCCAGCTGTTCGACAGGCATCGCTATGACGAGGCGATCATTTTCGGCCACGCACTGGAAGGCAACCTGCACTTCGTTTTCACCCAGGGCTTCAACAGCGCCGAGGAAGTCGCGCGTTACCAGGCCTTCATGGAGGACGTCGCGCAACTGGTGGCGGTGGAGTTCGGCGGCTCGCTCAAGGCCGAGCACGGCACCGGACGCAACATGGCGCCCTTCGTCGAGCTGGAATGGGGCAAGGACGCCTACCAGTTGATGTGGACACTCAAGCGCTTGCTCGACCCCAACGGCATCCTCAACCCGGATGTGGTGCTCAGCAACGATCCGGACATCCACCTGAAAAACCTCAAGCCATTGCCGGCGGCCGACGAGATCGTCGACAAATGCATCGAGTGCGGTTTCTGCGAGCCGGTGTGCCCGTCCAAGGGGCTGACCCTCAGCCCGCGGCAGCGCATCGTCATGTGGCGCGATATCCAGGCCAAGCGTCGTGCCGGCCTCGACACCCGCGAGCTGCTGCAGACCTATCAATACCAGGGCATCGATACCTGCGCCGCTACCGGCCTGTGCGCCCAGCGTTGCCCGGTGGGGATCAATACCGGCGAACTGGTGAAGAAACTGCGCGGCCAGGCCGCCGATCACCTGAAGACTGCCGACTGGCTGGCCGAGCACTTCCACTCGGCCCTCAGCGGCGCACGCCTGACCCTCGCCGCGGCCAACGGCGCACGCAAGCTGCTCGGTGCCCCACGCCTGGCGCGCCTAAGCAGTGGCCTGCGCAAGGTCAGCAACGGTCGCCTGCCGCAGTGGACAGCGGCCATGCCGCAACCCCTCAAACCGATCGACTTCGGCCCGGCAAGCCACGATGCACGACCCCGGGTGGTTTACCTTGCGGCCTGTGTGTCGCGTGTCATGGGCCCGGCCTATGGCGATCGCGAGCAGCGCTCGTTGCTGGACAAGACCCAGGCCCTGCTGGAAAAGGCCGGCTACCAGGTGATCTTCCCCGACAACGCCGATAGCCTCTGCTGTGGCCAGCCATTTGCTTCCAAGGGCTACGCCGAGCAGGCCGAGCACAAGCGCCAGGAACTGATCGCCGCCCTGCTGCATGCCAGCCGCGGCGGCCTCGATCCAATCTACTGCGACACCAGCCCCTGCACCTTGCGCCTGGTACAGGACCTGGGGGAAACCCGGTTGGATCTTTACGACCCGGTGCGCTTCATCCGCACGCATCTGCTCGACAAGCTGGAGTTCACCCCACAGGAGGAACCTGTGGCCGTACATGTCACCTGCAGCACCCAGCACCTGGGCGAAAGCCAGGCGTTGATCGACCTCGCGCGGCGTTGCAGCAAGCAGGTGGTGATTCCCGAGGGTATCCACTGCTGTGGGTTCGCTGGCGACAAGGGCTTCACCACGCCAGAGCTCAATGCCCATTCCCTGCGCAGCCTGAAAGATGCGGTGCAGTACTGCAGCGAAGGGATTTCCACCAGCCGTACCTGCGAGATCGGGCTGTCGAGCCATAGTGGTATCGACTATCACGGATTGGTCTATCTGGTGGACCGGGTGACGCGCGCACGAGCTATCTGAGGTCTGCCCAATCCCTGCGGGAGCGGCGGTTCGGCGCTCCGACGTGTCCCGCGAACACGGGCGTAGCCCGTGCCAGGCAGCGCGGTGTCTTTTTCGCGGGTAAACCCGCTCCTACAATGGGAGCGGCTACCCAGGCGATTGCCCAACAGCCCGCAACCATTTGTTACAAGTAAATGCTAATCTGCAGCCCCCTTCTTCCGCTGTCGTTGGCCCCCGATGTCTGAGTCCGCACCGTTGTTGCGTCACCACCGTCCGTTCATCGCGTTCTGGCTTGCGCGGGTCTTCACCGCCAGCGGCTTCCAGATGCTCACCGTGGCCATCGGCTGGCACCTCTACCAGCTCACCGGCAACGTCCTGGACCTGGGCCTGGTCGGCCTGGTCGAATTCGCCCCACGGGTGCTGTTCATGCTGCACACCGGGCATGTCGCCGACCGCTACGACCGGCGCAAGGTCGCCGCCCTGTGCCAGTGCCTGCAAGGGCTCATCGCCCTGGCCCTGGCGCTGGGCAGTGCCACCGACAGCGTCACCCGCGAACTGATCTTCGTGCTGGCCTTCCTGCTCGGTGCCACCCGCTCCTTCGAGATGCCTGCGACCCAGGCACTGCTGCCCAACGTGGTGCCGCCGGGGCTGTTCCCGCGCGCCGTCGCTGCGTCGGCGTCGGCGACCCAGGCAGCGACCATCGTCGCCCCGGCGGTCGGCGGCCTGCTCTACGCTTTCGGCAGCATCTGGGTGTATGGCCCGACGGTATTGCTGTACGCCATTGCCTGCCTGCTGATGCTCACCCTCGACTCGCGCCAGCAGACACCCCAGCGCGGCCGTGCCAGCCTTGAGTCTCTGCTGGCCGGCATCCGCTTCATCCGCAGTCGGCCGGACATCCTCGGCGCCATCTCGCTGGACCTGTTCGCCGTGCTGCTCGGCGGTGCCACGGCGCTGCTGCCGGTGTTCGCGAAGGATATCCTGCTCACTGGCGCCTGGGGCCTGGGCCTGCTGCGCTCGGCCCCGGCGGTAGGTGCCTTGTTGATGTCGCTGTGGCTGGCGCGCTTCCCGGTAGAACGCAAGGTCGGCCGGACCATGTTCACCGCCGTGGGCGTGTTCGGCGTGGCGACCATCGCCTTCGGCCTGTCGACCTCGTTCTGGTTCTCGCTGGCGGTGCTGGTGGTACTGGGCGCGGCAGACATGATCAGCATGGTTATCCGCAGCGCCTTCGTGCAACTGGAGACACCCGATGAAATGCGCGGCCGGGTCAGCGCGGTGAACGGGCTGTTCATCGGTGCCTCGAATCAGCTCGGCGAGTTCGAATCCGGGGTCACTGCGCACTGGTTTGGCACAGTTCCGGCGGTGGTACTGGGTGGTGTGGGCACGCTGGTGGTCACCGGCGTGTGGATGAAGCTGTTCCCGACCCTGGCCAACCGCGACCGCATGCACACTCCGCAATAGTCTTCATGGGGCTGCCTGGCAGCCCTTTCGCGGCACCAGGCCGCGCCGACAGTGGGCGCCACGCCACAAAGACCAACAGCCATAGGCCCCCGCCCCCCATGCTGGTATGATGCGCGGCTTTTTTCCGCCCCCACAAAACCACGGCAACCGGTACGGTCTGTGCTTTGCTGATGGGGTCGAATACATTCACGGCGCCGCGGCGCCATGGGAGCAGGCATGCTGGAAAGGCTGTTTCAACTAAAAGCACACAACACCAACGTGCGCACCGAGATCCTCGCGGGCGTCACCACCTTCCTGGCGATGGCCTACATCCTGTTCGTCAACCCGAGCATCCTCGGCGAAACCGGCATGGACAAGGGCGCGATCTTCGTCGCCACGTGCCTTGCCGCCGCCATCGGCTCGGTCACCATGGGCCTGATCGCCAACTACCCGATCGCCCTCGCCCCGGGCATGGGCCTGAACGCCTTCTTCACCTACACCGTGGTCCTGCACATGGGCCACACCTGGCAGGTGGCACTGGGTGCGGTATTCCTCTCGGCGGTGCTGTTCTTCCTGCTGTCGATCTTCCGCATCCGTGAGTGGATCGTGAACAGCATCCCGCTGCCGCTGCGCTCGGCGATCGCCGCCGGTATCGGCCTGTTCCTGGCACTCATCGCCCTGCACAATGCGGGCATCGTCGTCGATAACCCAGCCACCCTGGTCGGCCTGGGCGACCTCAAGCAGCCTGCACCGATCCTTGCCACCCTCGGCTTCTTCCTCATCGTCGGCCTCGAGTCGCTGAAAGTGCGCGGCGCCGTGCTGATCGGCATCCTCGCCGTGACGGTGGTGTCGATCCTGGTGGGTGCCAGCCAATTCGGCGGCATCGTTTCCATGCCGCCGTCGCTGGCCCCGACCTTCCTGCAACTGGACATCAAGGGCGCCCTGGACGTCGGGCTGATCAGCGTGATCTTCGCCTTCCTGTTCGTCGACCTGTTCGACAACTCCGGCACCCTGATCGGCGTGGCCAAGCGCGCCGGCCTGATGGGCAAGGACGGCCATATGCCGAAGATGGGCCGTGCGCTGATCGCCGACAGCACCGCAGCCATGGCCGGCTCGCTGCTGGGCACCTCGACCACCACCAGCTATATCGAATCGGCTGCCGGCGTAAGTGCCGGCGGACGCACCGGCCTGACCGCCATCGTGGTAGCCGTGCTGTTCCTGCTCGCGCTGTTCTTCGCGCCGCTGGCCGGTAGCGTGCCGGCCTACGCCACCGCGCCGGCACTGCTGTTCGTTGCCGTGCTGATGGCCTCGGGCCTGGCCGAGATCAACTGGGACGACGTCACCGAGGCCGCGCCGGTGGTGGTCACCGCCCTGGCCATGCCGTTGACCTATTCGATCGCCAACGGCATCGCCTTCGGCTTCATCGCCTGGACCGCCATCAAGCTGATCTCCGGTCGTCACCGCGACCTGAACCCGGCCCTGGTGATCCTGTCCATTCTGTTCGTCATCAAGCTGGGCTGGTTCAACGCATGAGTGCCGTCTTCGACCCTTCGCAATACACGACCCAACTGCAGGCCAAGGTCGAGCGCCTGCGCGAGCTGCTGGCGCCCTTCGATGCACCGCAACCTGCCGTGTTCGAGTCGCCGCGCGAGCACTATCGCCTGCGCGCAGAGTTCCGCCTGTGGCGCGAAGAGGGTCAACGCCACTACGCGATGTTCGCCCCGGGCGAGAAGCACAAGGCAATTCTCATCGACGACTTCCCCATCGCCAGCCAGCGCATCAATGAACTGATGCCCCGTCTCAAGGCCGCCTGGCAGGGCAACGAAGACCTGAGCAATCGTCTGTTCCAGGTCGAGTTCCTGACCACACTGGCCGGCGATGCCATGGTCACCCTGTGCTATCACCGCCCGCTCGACGAGGCCTGGGAAGCTGCCGCGCAGCAACTGGCCGCACAACTGGGCGTCAGCGTGATCGGTCGCTCCAAAGGCAAGCGCGTGGTGATCGGCCGTGACTATGCCGTGGAGAAGCTCGACATCGCCGGCCGCACCTTCAGCTACCGCCAGCCTGAAGGCGCCTTCACCCAGCCCAACGGGGCAGTGAATCAGAAGATGCTGGGCTGGGCCTGCGAGGCGATGGGCGAGCGCAGCGACGACCTGCTGGAGCTGTACTGCGGCAACGGCAACTTCACCCTGCCCCTGGCCACCCGCGCGCGCCAGGTGCTGGCCACCGAGATCAGCAAGACCTCGGTCAACGCCGCCCTGCACAACCTCGACGAAAACGGCATCGACAACGTACGCCTGGTACGCCTGTCGGCCGAGGAACTGACCGAGGCGCTGAACGAGGTCCGCCCATTCCGTCGCCTGGAAGGCATCGACCTGAAAAGCTACGACTTCGGCACAGTATTCGTCGACCCGCCACGCGCCGGCATGGACCCGGACACCTGCGAGCTGACCCGGCGTTTCGAGCGGATCCTGTACATCTCTTGCAACCCCGAGACGCTGGCGCAGAACATCGCTCAACTGCACGATACCCACCGTATCGAACGCTGCGCGCTGTTCGACCAGTTCCCCTACACCCACCACATGGAAAGCGGGGTCCTGCTGGTCCGGCGCTGATCGATGGATGGCCGGGGCCACCTGTCAGGCCCCGGCATTCGTTCAGAAGTCGAAGAACACCGTCTCCCCTTCCCCTTGAATACGGATATCGAAGCGATACGCCGTCTTCCCATCGACCTCGCAACGCTTGGCGATCAGCGTCTCGCGCCGCTGCGGCTGCTCGATCAGGTTGAGCACCGGGCACTTGGCGTTGGCCTCGGCCTCGTCATCGAAATACAAGCGGGTGTGCAGGTGGATATTGATCCCCCGGGCGAACAGGCTGATGTTGATGTGCGGTGCCATCGGCACCCCGGCAGCATTGTTCACCACGCCTGGCTTGACCGTGTGCAAGGTCCATTCACCGGAATCGAAGGTGGTGGCGGTCCGGCCGAAGCTGTTGAAGGTGTTCTCCAGGTTGAACATGTCCTGGTAGTGGCCGTTGGCGTCGGCCTGCCACACCTCGAGGAAGGAATCACGCACCAGATGGCCATTGCCATCGTACACCTGGCCGATCAGCAGGATGTGCTCGCCCGGAGCCTCCGGGCGGGCCAGGCGGTTCCAGATTTCCTGGTCGCGGGTCGGGTTACCGGCAGCTTCCAGGGCCAGGCCGATGTGCACATAGGGGCCGGCGGTCTGCGAGGGCGTCTCCGGCAGCAGTTCGATAGGCATGACGGGTCTCCTCAGCGATTCTCGAAGTGGGTCTGGCGCTGGCCACGCAGCACGATGTCGAAGCGATAGGCCAGGCAGTCCATCGGGTTGGCGTGGCTCATGTCGAGCCGGGCGATCAGGCGCTGCACCGCGTCCGGGTTGGCGATCGACTTGACGATCGGGCACATCGGAATCAGCGGATCACCTTCGAAATACAGTTGGGTGATCAGCTTGGTGGCAATCGAAGGGCCGCTGATGGAGAAGTGGATGTGCGCCGGACGCCAGTCGTTGGGGCCGTTGCGCCAGGGATAGGGGCCGGGCTTGATGGTGCGGAAGCTGTAGTAGCCGTCACGGTCGGTCAGGCAGCGACCGACGCCACCGAAGTTGGGATCGAGCGGGGCCAGGTAGCGGTCGTTCTTGTGGCGGTAGCGACCACCGGCGTTGGCCTGCCACATCTCCACCAGGGTATTGGGCACCGGCTTGCCGTACTGGTCGACGACCCGCCCGGCAACGATGATGCGCTCACCGATCGGCAGGCCACCGTTGTGGAAGTTCAGCAACAGGTCATGGTCATGCTCGCCGAAGCGCAGGTGGGAAAAATCAGGGCCGGTGCTTTCGCTGACCGACTGGGCAATGCTCACCAGCGCCTGGCGCGGCGAGCGGGCGATGGATGTCTTGTAATCAGGCGTGAGGGCCTTGGGGTGCCAGTTGCGATCACGGATCACGAAGCGGCTGGTGTCCTGAGCGGGCATGCCGTTTTCCTCTCTTGGAATTGTTCGAACCACCTGTGCGTGGCAGGCGGACTTGCAGTTTCCGGCAGGTAGCGCAGGGCGAAAACTGAAAACATGCGCGTCAGACATAACCATTTGGTTATGCAACTTTTCGTCAGACCACCTGATCTGAAGCGCTGGACTATTCTGGATGGACTGCGGTGCTGGCGGCGCAGAGCCCAGGGCCCTTCAACCAGGCACGACCTTCACAGCGGAGAACTTCTATGGATTGGCGAAAAGGCCGACGCAGCGACAATGTGGTGGATGCACGCGGCGAAGGCGGTGGCGGCGGGATGCGCTTCGGCGGTGGCAAGGGCCTGGGGCTGGGTGCCGTGCTGCTGATCATCGGCATCGGCTGGATCACCGGCCAGGATCCGCTGCAGATCCTCGGCCAGCTCGCCGGCCAGATGGAGCAACAGCAGGCAGCGCCCAGCGGTGCTGGCGGCAAGGCACCGCCGGCCAATGATCAACAGGCCGAGTTCGTCGCCTCGATCCTGGGCGACACCGAAGATACCTGGAAGGCCCTGTTCGCCCAGGCCGGCAAGCAATACCGCGACCCCAAGCTGGTGCTGTTCAGCGGCCAGGTCAACTCCGCGTGCGGCTTCGCCTCCTCGGCGGTCGGCCCCTTCTATTGCCCGGGTGATCAGCGGGTGTACCTGGACATGTCGTTCTTCCGCGAAATGGAAACCCGCTTCGCTGCCGCCGGCGACTTCGCCCAGGCCTACGTGATCGCCCACGAAATTGGCCACCACGTACAGACCCTGCTCGGCGTCTCGGCCAAGGTCGATGCCGCACGCCGCAGCGGCCAGCGCCTTGAGGGCGACAATGGCCTGCTGGTACGCCAGGAACTGCAGGCCGACTGCCTGGCCGGTGTCTGGGCATACCAGGCTCAGAAACGTCTCAACTGGCTGGAGCCCGGCGATGTCGAAGAGGCACTCAACGCCGCCAACGCCATCGGCGACGACCGCCTCCAGCAACAGGGTCAAGGGCGCGTGGTGCCCGACTCCTTCACCCATGGCACCTCGGCGCAGCGGGTACGCTGGTTCAAGGCTGGCTTCGGCAGTGGCGACCTCAACCGCTGCGACACCTTCAACGCACGCAACCTGTAACGCCCTGCTGCAACGGGCGTTGCAGAGCCTCTCCAGAACGCAATACGACCAATGGGTCATTTTTCTGCTGATAAACGTTTCAGCCGCAGCCGATTCGGCCGATAACCCCGTGGACCCATCAGCTGGCCCCTACAAGAACAACGCCCGGCGACGTGAGATTTTGCAAGACACATTTTCTGGAGAGCGTGCATGAACAGATGGTTTGCCGACAAGAGCGTGAACCTCAAACTCGGGCTGGGCTTCGGCCTGGTCCTGGTATTGACCGGCCTGCTGGCCCTGGCCAGTTGGACCAGCCTGGGCAGCCTCATCAATCGCAGCAACTGGATGAGCGACATTACCCGCCTCAATACTGACCTGACCAATCTGCGCGTGGCGCGCCTGCAATACATGATCGCCAACGGCGACGACGCCGCCGCCGCCAACACGCTGGCGAAGCTGGAAACCTTCAGCGCCCAGCAGCAGCACCTGGAAAGCACCTTCAAGAGCCCCGAGAACCTCAAGCTGCTGCGTGAGCTGGGCAAGATCATCGCCGACTATCGCATCTCGCTCGACAAGATGCGTGCAGGCTACAAGATCACCCTTGCGGCCCGTGAAACCCTCGACCAGAACGCGACCAAGGCGATCCAGTTGATCGAAACGATCAGCAAGGATGTCCTGGCCCGTGACGAAAGCGATGCGACCCGCTTGCAGCAATACCTGGTAATCAGCAAGGCCCGCCAGCAGCTGACCCAGTTGCGCCTGGACGTACGCAGCTATGTGGCAGCGCCAAGCGACGTCGCCGAGCAAGCGGTGCTGCGCCAACTGCAGCAGACCTTCACCGAGATCGACGGCCTCAAGCGCCAGCTGACCAGCGATGGCGCTGCCATCGAGCAGTTCGAAGGCGCAGTGCGTGCCTATGGCGAGTCGGTTCGCCAGCTCAGCGCCTCGACAGCCCAGATCGCTGTGTCCCGTCAGGAAATGACCGTGCAGGGCGGCGACATCGTCAAGCTCAGCGACGACCTGTACAAGATCCAGCTCGAACGCCGTGACATCGAAAGTGCCGAGGCCCGCACCCTGCAGATCGGCGCGACGCTGCTGGCCCTGCTCATCGGCGTACTCGCCGCCGTGATCATCACCCGCCAGATCACCCGCCCGCTGCGCGAGACCCTCGCCGTGGTGGAGAAGATCGCCGGTGGCGACCTGACCCACAACCTGCAGGTCACCCGCCGCGACGAACTGGGCGTGCTGCAGCAAGGCATTGCGCGCATGGGTACGACCCTGCGCGACCTCATCAGCGGCATCCGTGACGGTGTTACCCAGATCGCCAGTGCGGCCGAGGAGCTGTCGGCGGTGACCGAGCAGACCAGCGCCGGCGCCAACAGCCAGAAGGTCGAGACCGACCAGGTCGCCACCGCCATGCACGAAATGGCCGCCACCGTGCAGGAAGTCGCGCGCAACGCCGAACAGGCGTCGCTTGCAGCAACCAACGCCGACGGCGAAGCCCGTGCCGGTGACAAAGTGGTGGGCGAGGCGATCAACCAGATCGAGCGCCTGGCCGCCGAGGTCAACCGCTCCACCGAAGCGATGAATCTGCTGCAACAGGAAAGCCAGAAGATCGGCAGTGTCATGGACGTGATCAAGTCGGTGGCCGAGCAGACCAACCTGTTGGCGCTCAACGCCGCCATCGAAGCGGCTCGTGCCGGTGAGGCGGGACGTGGGTTCGCCGTGGTCGCCGACGAAGTGCGTGGCCTGGCGCAACGCACGCAGAAGTCCACCGAAGAGATCGAAGAGCTGGTCGCCAGCCTGCAGAACGGCACACAGCAGGTGGCCAACGCCATGCTCGGCAGCCGCACCCTGACCGACAGCAGCGTGGAACTGGCACGCAAGGCCGGCGCGTCGCTGGAGAACATCACCAGTACCGTGTCGGGCATCCAATCGATGAACCAGCAAATCGCCGCCGCCGCAGAGCAGCAGAGTGCCGTGGCCGAAGAGATCAGCCGCAGCATCCTCAACGTACGCGATGTGTCCGAGCAGACCGCCGCCGCGAGCGACGAGACAGCCGCCTCCAGCGTCGAGCTGGCGCGCCTGGGTGGACAGTTGCAAACCCTGGTCAGCCATTTCCGCGTCTGACCACGCCTTCCGGGGCCGCGTCGCGGCCCCAATCCCTCCCCCAAAAAATCTGCTGAACGGCGTTTCAGCTCCTGCAAACATTGCCGATATCTCTTCTGCGGCAACGGAGGGCCCATCACAAAAACAAATGCCGAGTGACGGGAAATCCCGCGAGCAGGCGCTTTCCCCCGGGGAACCTCCATGAGCAACTGGTTTGCCAACATCAGCGTCAAACTCAAACTGATGCTGGGCTTCGGCCTGGTCCTTCTACTCACCACTGCACTGGCCTTGACCGGCTGGAACAGCCTGGAAAACCTCGTCGCACGCAGCAACTCGATGGGGCAGATCACCCAGTTCAATACGCACCTGAACAACCTGCGCGTGGCGCGTCTGCAATACATGCTCGCCGATGGCGACGAGAGCGCCGCCGCCACCGTGCTGGCCCGCCTGGACACCTTCGAACAGCACAAGCAGGAACTGCTCGCCAGCTTCGACCATCCCCAGAGCCTGCAACTGCTGCGCGAACAGGCCACCTACATCGACCAGTACCGCGCCTCGCTGGACAAGATGCGCCAGGGCTACCGCGCCATCGCCAGCAAACCCGACGCCGAGCAGCCGGTACGCGACGCCCGGGCGGCGATCGCCACGGCACGCCAGGAAATGATCGAGGAGCAGGCGCAGATCACCAAGCGCAGCGACGAGCTGTACAAGATCGAACTTGGCAGACGCGACGTCGATACCGCCCAGGCGCGCAACCTGCAACTGGGCGTGGCGCTGCTGGCGCTGGTGTTCGGCCTGCTTGGCGCCGTGGTCATCACCCGCCAGATCACCCGCCCCTTGCAGGAAACCCTCGAGGTGGTGAAGAAGATCGCCGAAGGCGACCTCACCCAGCGCCTGCACATCACCCGGCGTGACGAACTCGGTGCCCTGCAGCAGGGCATCGCGGGCATGGGCGACACCCTGCGCGCACTGATCACCGGTATCCGTGACGGCGTGACCCAGATCGCCAGCGCCGCCGAGGAACTGTCGGCGGTGACCGAGCAGACCAGTGCCGGGGTCAACAATCAGAAGGTCGAGACCGACCAGGTCGCCACCGCCATGCACGAGATGACGGCGACCGTACAGGAGGTCGCACGCAACGCCGAGCAGGCATCCCAGGCCGCCACCCAGGCCGACGGCGAGGCCCGTGCCGGCGACCGGGTGGTGAACGAGGCCATCGGCCAGATCGAACGCCTGGCCGCTGAAGTACAGCACTCCACCGAGGCGATGAACCTGCTGCAACAGGAGAGCCAGAAGATCGGCAGCGTCATGGACGTGATCAAGTCGGTGGCCCAGCAGACCAATCTACTGGCACTGAATGCCGCCATCGAAGCGGCGCGTGCCGGTGAAGCCGGGCGCGGCTTTGCGGTGGTCGCCGATGAGGTCCGTGCCCTGGCCCAGCGCACGCAGAAATCCACCGAAGAGATCGAAGAGCTGGTCGCCAGCCTGCAGAACGGCACCCAGCGCGTGGCCAACGCCATGCAAGGCAGCAGCGGGCTGACCGACAGCAGCGTGGAACTGGCACGCAAGGCGGGTACCTCATTGGCCAGCATCACCCGTACCGTGTCGGGGATCCAGGCGATGAACCAGCAGATTGCAGCGGCAGCCGAGCAGCAGAGCGCCGTGGCCGACGAGATCGGCCGCAGCATCATGAATGTGCGCGATGTGTCGGAGCAAACGGCCGCGGCCAGCGAGGAGACAGCTGCGTCAAGCGTGGAACTGGCGCGGCTGGGTGGGCAGTTGCAGACGATGGTCAGCCACTTCCGCGTTTGAGTCATGATCGGGGCCGGGCCATGGCCCCGATCAGACTGTGACAGGGTGGTTCACCAGTCATCGTACTCTCGCAGCTCCGAGAACACCCTGTCGCCTGCCACTTTGCTCAGGCTGTAGGCAAACCAACCTCGAGGTGATTTCCGGCGATTGAACCAAGGCGTGATGTCGTGCCTGAAATCAGCACCGGTCGCAGGCAGTGGGAGATTGCGCTCCACCTCAAGCCCCAACGCATCGTCATAGCAGCTGATCTCCAGCTTGCCGCCGAAGGTCAGACCCACTGCCGGAATGAAGAACACACGCCTCCCGGCCTCCTGCAAAATGCGTGGCCGCACAAAGGCTGGAGTGCGAACGTCAGCCGCCTCGGGAATGCGAGACTCCATGCGTACGCGACGTGGATTGGAGACAGCAATCACGCAAGGAGTGCGCTCGATGCGGTAGCTGCAATGGGCGCTTTTACCTTGGCAACTGATCATCATGTTCGCCGGGAACGGGACGAGGACCAGGCCATCTTGCAGATGGCTGGCCTGAATCACCACGGCGGGCAACTCATACAACCAGCCAGAAAAGATCGAGACGACAACCCTGTCACCAACGCTCATATGAGTGGTGGGGACACGAACGTTCAAGTTCTTGTGGCGCTGGGCATGCACAAAAGCGTAGTCATACCAGGCCCGCGAGGCATTTCCGGGGTAGCCAGGGTGAGGGCGACTGCCCTCCAGCGTCGGCGCTTCGAGGTGGCATATGCCGGGAGGCAGCACCAGGAACTTCAAGGGTTGGGACACGCTCATCACGAAATCTCCACTGACGAACAGACTAGGGTCGCCTGAGTTATAGAGAACGTGAGCAGGTCAAACAACTGACAGAAATAACAGGTATGCAAAGGGGCGAGCCCGAGTGCTCTCGCCCCTTCTGCGGTTAGCGAACGATCAACCCTACCCCGCGTCCGCGCGGATCGGATGCGGTCTCGAGCTTGTCGCCGGTGACCCGAATCGCCTGGATATCGCCCATCTCCCAGCCTTGGTCCTCAAGCACGTAGCCCATTTTTTTCAGATCCTCTGCCACCTGCCCTTTGAGCGGTGCATAGCTGTCGAAATAGATGGTGTCCTTGGGCAGCAACTGATGGTGCACGCGCTGGGCGGCCACGGCTTTTTCCAGCGGCATGCCATAGTCGTACAGGTTGTTCATCACCTGGAAGATCGAGGTGAAGATCCGCGAACCACCAGGCGTACCGACCACCAGGGTCAGCTTGCCGTCGCGAGTGACCAGGCTCGGGCTCATGGACGAGAGCATGCGCTTGCCCGGCTCGATGGCGTTGGCATCACCACCCACCACACCAAAGGCGTTGGCCGCTCCCGGCTTGGCGCTGAAATCGTCCATCTCGTCGTTGAGCAGGAAGCCCGCGCCCTTGACCACCACGCCGCTGCCATAGTCGAGGTTCAGGGTATAGGTGTTGCTCACCGCATTACCCTGCTTGTCGACAATGGAGAAGTGCGTGGTCTGGTGCGGCTCCAGGCCCGGCTTGACCTTGGCGGTATCGGAGATCGCATTGGGGTTGACCTGCGCCGCGCGCTTGGCGAGGTAGTCCTTGGCCACCAGCTCCTTGACCGGCACCTTGGTGAAGGCCGGGTCGCCCAGGTAGTCGGCGCGGTCGGCGAACACGCGCTTCTCGATCTCGGCCAGCAGGTGGATGTACTTCGCCGAGTTGTGCTCGACCCCTTTGAAGTCGGCTGCGCGGTCTTCCTTGATGCCCAACAGCTGGGCCAGAGCGACGCCACCAGAGCTTGGCGGTGGCGCGGTATAGACCACATTGCCACGCCAGTCGATGGCGATCGGATCGCGCCACACGGCCTTGTAGTCCTTCAGGTCTTCCTTGGTGATCAGGCCCTTGTCGGCCTGCATCTGCGCCACCAGCAAGTCAGCGGTCTTGCCCTGGTAGAACTCGCTGACGCCCTTGTCGGCGATGCGCTCCAGGGTCTTGGCCAGCTCGGGTTGCTTGAACAGCTCACCGACCTTCATGTTGCCGAAGTAGTCATTGAAGTTGGTGGCGGTCTTGAACAGGCCCTGGGCATCGTCGCGGTACTGGTATTGCTTCTGCGCGATCTTGAAGCCGTTCTGCGCGTAGCCGATGGCCGGGGTGAGCAGCTCGCTCCACTTGAGCTTGCCGAACTTCTGGTGCGCCTCCCACAGGCCCATCACCGTGCCGGGCACGCCAGCAGCGCGCACGCCAACCAGGCTGAGGTTTTCGATGACCTCGCCCTTGTCGTCCAGGTACATGTTGCGCGTGGCGGCCTTGGGCGCGACTTCACGGTAGTCGAGGAAGTACGGCTTGCCGTCGACGAACAGGGTCATGAACCCACCGCCGCCGATGTTGCCGGCTTCCGGGTAGGTGACCGCCAGGGTGAAGGCGGTGGCGACCGCGGCATCCACCGCGTTACCGCCCTTCTTGAGAATGTCGGCGGCTACCTGTGCGCCATATTGATCGGGCGCCGCCACCGCGCCACCTTCGAGCGTCACGGCATAGGCGGAAGAACAGCTCAGGATCGCGGCCCCGAGGGCCAGGGACTGGAACATGACGATACGCATGACACTTCCTTGGTGTTGTTTTTGTCGAGCACTCATTTAAGGCTCAACCGTTGCGACTAAGCAAACGGCACACAGGAAGGGAGGCGTCTTTGGGCAAATCTGTCGCGTTCAGGTAACTCAGCAGGCGTACATCGATAGCTTGCGCTGGATGAAATCGAGGAAGCACTGGATGCGCAGCGCCAGTTGAGTATTGCGGTAGTAGACCGCGTGGATCGGCTGGCGATAGCCGTTGTTGGCCTCGGCCAGCACCACCTGCAGGCGGCCAGCGCGAATGTCTTCGTGGGTCATGAAATGCGACAGGCTGACGATGCCCTCACCGGCCAATGCCAGCTGGCGCAGGGTCTCGCCGCTGGAGGCGAGGATCGCCGGGCGGATCGGCCAGCGATCGCCCTGAGCATGGCGCAACGGCCACTGATTGAGCGTTTCGGGTGCGCTGAACCCCAGCAGGCAGTGCGCACTGAGGTCTTCGACCTTCTGCGGTGTGCCGCGCCGGGCCAGGTAATCCGGGCTGGCGAGCACCTGCACGGGGCTGCACCCCAGCGATCGGGCGTGCAGGCTGGAATCGGCCAGTTCACCGATGCGAATGGCCACGTCGGTGCTCTGTTCCAGCAGGTCAATGATCAGGTCGTCGGTATTGAGCTCGAGCTCGATGCCGGGGTACTGGCGGCGAAACTCGCCGATCCACGGCAGGATGGCATGCAGCATGAACGGTGCAGCGGCGTTGATCCGCAAACGCCCGGATGGGGTCTGGCGATTCATCGACAGGCGCTCTTCCATGTCGTCCATCTGCTCGAGGATGGCCCGCGAACGCTCGAGGAAAAAACGCCCTTCCTCGGTCAGGTCCATGCGCCGGGTGGTGCGGTTGACCAGCGTGGTCCCAAGCTTGCCCTCCAGGCGCGACAGGGTGCGACTCACCGCCGACGGGGTCTGGCCCATCTGCTCGGCGGCGGCGGAGATCGAACCGCAGTCGATGACGGCGACGAATACCTGGAGTTCTTCGGATCGGGTTTTCACGCGGCGGCCTTGGGCTTGGGGTAGTGCTGATTGATAGCTGCTGGGCGATAACGGCGCAAGTGGCGCCGCGTCATCACTCGGCCTTGCCGAACACCTTGGCCAGGTGCGCCTCATACGCCGCCAGTGCTGCCGGCACATCCGGGCGCTTCATCACATCCACCGCCAGGAAGGTCGGCAGGCCGGTCATGCCAAGGAACTGATTGGCCTTGTGGAACGGGAAGTACACCGCATCCACACCCTTACCTTCGAAGAAGTCGGTCGGATCGTCGAAGGCCTGCTGCGGTGCGTTCCAAGTCAATGAGAGCATGTACTGCTTGCCCTGGATCAGGCCGCCGCTGCCGTACTTCTGCGAGGCATCGGAACGGGTGCGGCCATCGTTGGCGTACAGGCTGCCATGGCCTTCGGTGAAGACCTCATCGATGTACTTCTTCACGGTCCAGGGCGCGCCCATCCACCAACCTGGCATCTGATAGATGACCACATCCGCCCAGAGGAATTTCTGCACCTCTTCCTTGACGTCATAGCCACCGTCGATGAAGGTCTGCTGCACATCGAAACCGGCGCGGTCCAGATAGGCCAGGGCGGCCTCGTGCAGGGTGCGGTTCAGGCGGCCGTCGGAATGAGCGAACTGTTTGCCGCCGTTGAGCAGAAGAATCTTTTTCATGGTGAGCCTCGCAGGTCTGGGTCGGTCCGAGGCAAGTACGCCTGCCGACCGAGTCAAAAGTGATGGCGGCAGATTAGGCAGTCGCGAGCGCAGGAAAAAGCCGGGTGGCGGCAAAATACATTTGCCTTCAAGTCACGAATAGACATCTGATTATTGCAATACAATCTGCTCACTTTCCCCCGCACAGGCCATCGCCATGAGTGAGCAGTTCGCTTTCATCCTCAAAGCCAAGACCCGTCCTGAAAAGGCCGAAGCATTCGAAACCCTGTTCCGCGCCTACGTCGAACCGAGCCGCCAGGAGCCCGGCTGCATCGAGTACCACATGCTGCGTGACAAGGAAGATCCGAGCCTGTTCGTGTTCTACGAGGTCTGGGCCGACAAGGCCGCCCTCGACCTGCACTCGGCGCTGCCACACATGGCTGCGTTCTTCGAGAAGCGCATGGACTATCTGGAGCGCGACTTCGATATCCAGATGATCGAGATGCTCAGCCCGTCTTCCGCTAGCCGTTGATCAACAGGTGCCCGCCGAGCAGCGCCAGGCCGATGAAAAAGCAGCGCTTGAACAGCGCGGCGCTGATGCGCTGACGCAGCCAGGTGCCGGCGAACATGCCGAGCAGGGCGGGCACCAGCATCAGCAATGAGGCGCCCAGGGCCGGGCCGTCGAGCGCGTCCTGCCCGGCCAGGCCAAGTGCCAGGGCGAGGGTCGAGACCGTGAACGACAGCCCCATCGCCTGGACCAGCTCATCGCGATTCAGCCCCAGGCCCTGCAGGTAGGGCACACCGGGCATCACGAATACCCCGGTCGCTGCCGTCACCACCCCCGTCAGCAGGCCGCACAGCGGCCCCAACCACCACTCCCATTGCGGCGCGACCCGCAAGCCCGGCCCCACCAGCCCATACAACGCATACACCAGCAGTGCCCCGCCGAGCGCATGCGCCGCCCATGGGCCGCTGTCGATGCCAAGCCACAGGCTACCCAGCAGCGTACCCACGACGATCATCATCAACATGCCGCCCAGGCGCTTGAGTAGCCCGCGCAGGTGGCCACCAGAGGCGAGCTGCCACAGGTTGGTGAGAGTAGAAGGCACGATCAGCAGCGCCGCTGCCTGCGCCGGAGGCATAGCCAGCCCGAGCAGGCCCATGGCGATGGTCGGCATTCCCAGACCGATCACACCCTTGACCGCACCGGCCAGGGCGAAGGTAAAGATAACCAGCAGCGAAAGCGCCAGCCCCATGTCTTGATACAACACAGTAAAGGTATTCATGGCGCCATCCTGCACCCTCGGCGATCGGCTGAAAATCTGCCATATACTCAGCCAGACTCTTGCCAGGACAGAGGCACATGCATTTCGACCTGATCGACCTCAGCCTTTTCCGCCACACGCTCGAATGCGGCAACATCACCGCCGGCGCCCGCCGCAGCCATCTTTCGCTGCCTGCGGCCAGTGCGCGCATCCGCGCCATGGAAACCTCGTTGGGCATTGCCCTGCTCGAACGCAACCGGCGAGGGGTGCAGCCAACACCTGCGGGCCAGGCGCTGTTGCAGCATGCGCGGCTGATCGCCCAGCAGGTCGAGCGGTTGCAGTACGACCTCGGCCAATATGCCCAAGGCCAACAGGGGCAGGTGCGCCTGCTGTGCAATACCGCGGCGCTGACCGAGTACCTGCCGGAGTTGCTGGCTGCGTACCTGGTGGCGTTTCCGGGCGTCAGCGTCGACGTGCAGGAGCAACCGAGCCTGCGCATCGTACAGGCGATCACCCGGGGGACTGCGGACCTGGGCATCATCTCCACCGCAGCACCGAGCGAGCACTTGCAGGTGCGGCCATTTCGGGAGGACCCGCTGGTGCTGATCATGCCCCTGGCCCATCCGCTGGCGGCAGAGCCGTCGCCGCGATTCGTCGACAGCCTGGTACACGGTCATGTGGGATTGGCAGCGGACAGCGCCCTCGCCTTGCACCTGGAAGAACAAGCGCTACGCCTTGGGCGGCGGATGCAGGTGCGAGTGCGGGCCGAGGGTTTTGACGGTGTGATCCGCATGGTGGCCGGGGGTGCTGGGGTCGGCGTGGTGCCGTTGGCCTCGGTGAGACGCTGGGAGGGGGTGCTGCCCTTGCGCTGGGTGGCGCTGGAGGAAGACTGGGCCAATCGTCGGCTGCAGCTGTGCGCCCGGGATTTTGCCGGGTTGCCGGGGTATGCGGCGGCGCTGGTCGAGCGGCTTGGGCTTGAGGAGTGAGTTAGCCTGGGAGCGGCGGTTCGTCGCCCCGACTTGTCCCGCGAACAAGATAACGCGCTGCATGGCACCGGCTTCGCCAGTGATCGCGGGACAAGCCCGCTCCCACAGGGATTGGGCTGGTCTTTAGATTTTGAGCAAGACAGTTGCCCCTACAAGAGCTCCGCAACTTCTGAATACTGCGGTGTTAATTGTGGGAGCGGGCTTGTCCCGCGATCACTGGCGTAGCCGGTGCCATGCAGCGCGTCGTCTGCCTCGCGGGACAAGTCGGGGCGCCGAGCTCTCGCTCCCACAGGGGGAGCGGTTCTCCGTTGCGACTTGCCCGCGAAAAGGCCGGTACTGACTCAGCACACCTCGATCAGAACAACTTCACCGTATAGCTCAGGATCAACCGGTTCTCATCGATATCGGTCCGGTAGTTGGACCGCGCCATGACATTGCGAACCCGCACTCCCAGCCCAGCCAGCGGCCCGCTCTGCACCACATACGCCAGGTCCAGATCGCGCTCCCGGTCACGCCCTTCGAAGCCAAGCCCGGTGTCCACATCCCCGCCCTTCACATAGCGCAGGGTCGAGGTCAGGCCGGGAATGCCCAGGGCCACGAAGTTGTAGTCATGGCGCACCTGCCACGAACGTTGCCCCGGCGCCGAGAACTCGTAGGTTGGCAGCGTGTTACCCATCGGGTTGGTGTTGGCCCCGACCTGGATGAAGCCATCCTTGCCGCCGATCTGCTGGTAGCCCACATAGAAGGTATGCCCGCCAGTCTTGGCCGAGAACAGGCTGAACAAGGCATGGTTGTCGTAGTCACCGGCAATCTTGCGACCGTCCTCGCGGGCGTCGAAGTACCCGGCGTTGACACCCAGCGTCCAGTCGCCCACCGGCTCGGCGTGCTTGAAGCTGTAGAAGCGCTGCTGGTAGATATCCTCCAGTTGCGCCTGCCACACCCCGACGCTGGTGCGGTTGTCGTTGAAGGCATAGTCGGCGCCGACGTAGTTGAAGCGGTCGCTGGTGAAGCGCGCCAGCCGCGACGGGTTGATCGGGTCATTGACCAGCGCGTACATCTTCTGGCTGTTGGACGAGTCGCGCAGGCTGGTGGAGCGGAACTGGCCGGCGTTCAAGGTCAACCCGGCGATCTCGCGGGACTCGAGCATCGCCCCCTGATACGTTGGCGGCAGCAGGCGCAGGTCGCTGAACAACAGCACTGGCAGGTTGGGCATCAGCTCACCGACCTTGAGCTCGGTCTGCGACACCTTGAACTTGATCGCCGCACCCAGGCGGCTGTACTCGTCCGCCGACTTGCCGCTGGCAAGGCTCGGCAGCAGGCCCGACTTCGAATGCTCCGGGCTGCTGTCGAGCTTGAAGCCGAGCAGCCCGGTCACATCGAGGCCGACTCCCACCGTCCCCTGTGTATAACCGGAGCTGGCATTGAGAATGAACCCCTGCGCCCACTCCTGGGTACGGGACTGGGTGCTGCCCCCCTTGATATCCGCATAGTCGCGGCTGAAGAAGTAATTGCGCGCCTGCAAGGTGGCGCGGGCGCCTTCGATGAAACCGCTGTCTTCGGCAGAGGCATCGAGGCACAGCGCTGCGGCGACGCAGCCACCGGCCAGTCGGGTAGCCGATGAAAAACGTTGGGAAATCTGTACGTGCATGGGGAGCGACTCCTGGATTCGGGCAACAGCGATCCACCGCGGCAGCCCAAAGGCCGCCGACGTGGGGATGGCGTGATGAAGGGATCAGGCGGGCGCCGGGCCCGCCGGGCTACCGTTGCGAGAAGCGGTCGACCGCTAGCGGTTGACCAGCTTCGCGGGCAGCGCGATCACCAGGAAGCAGCTCAGGATCAGGCAGCCGGCGAACACCCACAATGCCGCATGGGAGGTGCCGGTGAGATCGGTCACGATACCAATCAGCGAGTTGCTCACCAGGCCCGCGATATTGGCCAGCGAGCAAGCCAGGGCGAAACCGGTGGCCGCGGCGGTACCCTTGAGGAAGGTCGCCGGCAGGCTGAAGAACACCGGCACCGCACCGATGATCGCCGCCGAGGCGATGGCGAACAGCGCCACGGTCATCACCAGGTTCTGGCTGAACAGGGTGCTGCTGGCCATGGCGATGGCGCCGATGATGAACGGCACGATGATGTGCCAGCGACGCTCGCGATGACGGTCGGAACTGGCGCCGATCATCAGCATGCCGAGCAGCGCGGCCAGGCTCGGAATCGCAGTGAGCAGGCCGATGTGGAAGGTGTCGCTGACGCCTGCATCACGGATGAAGGTCGGCATCCAGAACCCCATGGCATAGGCACTGAGCAGGATCGAGAAATCGATGCCGCCGAGCATCCACACCTTCAGGTTGAAGAAGCCATCGCGGAAGCTGTGCTTGCTGCCCTTGCCCTCGGCATCGTCCGCAGCCAGGTCGCTGGCCAGTTGCGCCTTGTCATCGTCGGACAGCCATTTGGCCTGGTGGAAATTGTTCGGCAGGGCCCAGAAGGTCAGGATACCGAGCAGCACGCTGGGGATCGCCTCGAGCAGGAACAGCCACTGCCAGCCATGCAGGCCGTGGACCTGGTCGAAGTGCCCCATGATCCAGCCAGAGATCGGACCACCGATCACGCTCGACAGCGGCAAGCCGATCATGAACAGCGCGATGATGCGCCCACGCCGGTAGGTCGGATACCACATGGTCAGGTAGTACAGCACGCCCGGGAGGAAGCCCGCCTCGGCGGCCCCGAGCAGAAAACGCAGGATATAGAACTGGGTGGTGGTGGACACGAACATGGTGCAGGCCGACAGCAGGCCCCAGGTGATCATGATCCGGGCAATCCAGAGCTTGGCACCGACGCGCTCCAGGATCAGGTTGCTCGGCACCTCGAAGATGATGTAGCCGACGAAGAACAGCCCGGCACCCAGGCCGTAGGCTGCGGTACTGAACTGCAGGTCTTCGAGCATCTGCAGCTTGGCGAAGCCGACATTGATACGGTCCAGATAGGCCGCGAGATAGCAGAAGCACAGGAAGGGAATCAGCCTCCATGTGATCTTGCGGTAGAGCGCTTGTGTGCCTTGGTCGGTTGCACTGTGAACCGCGGTTGCATTCGCAATTGGCATTTCTTGTCTCCTGGCGGCGACTTTGTGGTTGTTTTTAGGCCAGCAGTTTTCGACGCTCCAAGAGCGCCGCACACTACAGGCGGCTGTCCAGGGCAGCGTCACAAGACCCCGAGTGCTCCTGCGGGGCGACCGTCCGCACAGCGGACGGCGATGGAACGGGCGTTCCTGCACCGTTCCTCGATTGTTATGGGTACAAAGCGCCCGGCTCAGTCGGCCAGGCGCTTGAGTTGCTCCATGGCCTCCTGGCGGCTGACGACATCGCCGTACTTGCTGTCGATGTCGAACAGGTTCGCTTCGTGCGGATCCTCATGGCGATCGCCGACGCACTCGCGCACCACGATGGTCCGGAACCCGTGCTGCAGCGCATCCACCGCACTGGCGCGGATACAGCCGCTGGTGGAGCAGCCGGCCAGCACCACGGTGTCGACCCCTTGCGCATGCAGCAGCGGTGCAAGGCTGGTGCCGAAAAAGGCGCTCGCATACTGCTTGCTCAGCACCACTTCCTGCGCCAGTGGCATCACCGCCTCGCAGAATGCAGCCAGTGGATTGCCCTCGACCATGTCCCTCATCACCGGCGCCTTGCGTACCCACACGCCACCATCGGCAAAGTGCGGGGGCTGGTAGCGGATATTGGTGTGGACCACCAGAGTACCGCAGTCACGCGCCAGCGCCAGCAGGCCGCTGGCCTGCTCGACGGCCGACACCACGCCGGGGGCGTAGAGCGGCGCACCGGGGGTGGTGTAGCCCTGCATGAAGTCGATCATCAGCAGGGCCGCCTTGCGGCCGAAGCCGATGCGCTGGCCCCACACGCCCTGGTAGTTGTCACGGGCGCTCTGTGCGTCGCTCATGTCCGTCTCCCGTTTCAGTAGGCGCCCGACAGCAGGGCACCAGCGCCCGGAACCACAGGCTCCAGGTCCAGCGCCTTGAGCATGGCGTAGGTGGTGGCGATGGCCGCGGTGACGACCGGCTTGCCGGTCTGTGCCTCGACCTTGGCCACGGCGGGTAGCGACTGCATCTGCACGCAGGCCGACAGCACCACCACATCGACGCCTTCCAGGTTCATGCCGGCGACGATGCCCGGCAGGTTGGCCGGATCATGGCGCGCCACGGCGAGGTTGTCGGGGATCTCCAGCGCACGCCAGTCCTGAACCTCGAAGCCCTCTTCACGGATGTAGTTCACCACCAGCTCGGTCAGCGGCTTCATGTAGGGCGCAACGATGGCGATGCGCTTGGCCTTCATGACGTGCAACGCCTCGACCAAGGCACCTGCACTGGTGATCACCGGCGCCAGCGCGTCGTTGTCGGCGGTGGCTTTCTGCAAGCGTTTCTCCGACTGGCGGTGATAGCCCAGCCCCATGGCCATGATCGCCACCAGGCACGCGTAGCCCAGCACGTCGACCTTGGCGTCGGACAACTCCACCGCGCAGCGGTCGGACTCGGCGTCCATCGCCGCCAGTTCTTCCTTCTTCACCTGCTTCATGCGCATGCGGCTGGAGTGGAAGGTGAAGCGCTCCGGGCGGATCGCCTGGCGCGCGGTGAGCATCGCCGGGATCTCGGTTTCCATGGTGGTGTTCGAACTCGGCACGATCTGGCCGATGCGATACAGCTTGGTCATGTCTCGTGCTCCTTCAGACGAGGGGGTGGTCGAGGAAATCGCCGAAGGCGGCAAAGAAGCCTTCGAGGTCGTCCCAGGGAATCATGTGGCCGGCGTTGTCGACCTGAACCACCTGGATATCCGGCTTGAGTTCGCGGATCTCGGCGATGTCCTGCGCCTGGATCACACCGCCACGTCCGGCCACCATCAGCAGCGCTGGCTGGCGCACGGCAGGCAGGTCCTGATGGATATCCACCTCGTGGAAATCGTTGAAGGCCCGCACGATCGCCGGCTCGTGGCAGGTGTGCAGCCATTCGGCGCGCAGGGCCAGTTGCTCGTCGCTCCAGGTCGCGCAGAAGGCACGCATGTCCTCACCGGTCATGCCGATCGTCGCCTGGCGGATCGAATCGACGTACCACGGCAGCTTGCTGGGATACTCGCGACGGCCCGGGCCGGACACCGGTGGATCGATCAGCACCAGGCGCTGCAGGCCCGGCGCGCCCTGGGCGGCAGCGCGAATGGCGAAGCGTGCGCCCATCGAATGACCGACCAGGTGATAACTGCCAAGCCCAAGCGCTGCGGCGAAGGCCGGAATGTCGGCGGCGCAGGCGTCGGTGCCGTAGTCCAGGCCAGGGCCGCTGGAGGACAAGCCACGCCCGCGCACGTCCAGCACATAGGTGTCGAAGTGCTGGCCGAGGCGCTCGGCGACGAACCCCCAGGTGATCGCCGGGCTGGTGATCCCCGGCACCAGGATCAGCGCCGGCCCCTTGCCGCCGTAGCGCAGGTAGTGCTGGCGGATGCCGTTGGCGCTGACGTTGCCGCCGGCGACGAAGCTGCTCATGCCGCCTCCCCGCTTTTCAGTTCCTGGCCATAGAGGTCATAGCCGTAGACCCACGCCGGGTCTTCCTGGGTGTAGAGGAAGGTATTGGCGTTGGACACCGACTGCACCCGCGAGGCGCGTTCCTTGCGGTTGGCTTCGTAGAGGGCGAAGGCGGTGCGGTGGTCGGACAGCCCGGTCTCCTGCAGGCAGCGGGTCAGCATTGCCGCGTCCTCGATGGCCATGCAGGCGCCCTGGGCCATGTGCGGCTTCATCGGATGGCAGGCATCGCCCAGCAGCACCAGGCGGCCACGGCTCCACAGCGGCAGCGGGTTGCGGTTGCGCAGCGGCCACTTGGTGATGGACTCGGTCGCGTCGATCAGCTTGTGCACCGTCGAGTGGTAGCCCTCGAAGGCGGCGCGCATCTCTTCCTGGCTGCTGTCCACGAACGGGCCCTGGAAGTCCCAAGCCTCGTGCGGTACGCCGGTGACGAAGTAGTACTCGTCGCGTTTGCCGGTGGTGTAGTAGACCATCATGTGACGATCGTCGGTCCACCACTTCACGCAGTCCTCGAACACGTCTGCGTGCTGCTTGAGCTTGTCGCCGCGAATCAGCGCACGATGAGCGACCCAACCGCTGTAGATCGGCGCTTCAGCGCCCAGCAGTTCCTCGCGGATCTTCGAGTGGATGCCATCGGCACCGATGACGATATCGGCCACGGTATGAGTGCCGTCGGCGAAGTCCAGGCGCACCTGGTCACCCTCGTCGACGATCTTTTCCAGGCGCTTGCCGAAATGCACGGTGCCCGGCTTGATCGCCTCGATCTGCAGCGCGTGCAGGTCGCCGCGGTGGATGGTGATGTACGAGGCGCCGTACTCGCGGCGAGCGAACTCGCCCAGCGGAATCCGCGCCAGGTAGTCGCCGGTCTTGCCGTCGCGGCTGAACCAGAAGTCCGGGTGCGAGCTCATCAGCTCCAGCTTCTGCTCGAGGCCCATGCGACGGAAGATCTTCATCACGTTGGGGCCGATGTGGATGCCCGCACCAAGGCGGGTGAACTCCGGCGCCTGCTCGAACACCTCGACGTCGAACCCGGCCTGCTGCAGCAACGTGGCGGCCGCCGCCCCACCCAGACCTGCACCGACGATTGCGATTTTCTGCCTACCCCGCATGGGTATGTCTCCTCTTGTTCTGATGTGTTGCCAGCGGTTCGGCCGCTCGACGATTTAGAGTGTATACGCTCTATTTTTTTAATTGGAAGAGGCAGTGCGAAATATTTTCAAGGACCGCGATCAATGGCGATAACGCGGTCATTGTTACCGCAAACATTGGAATATGTGTGGATAGGTAACGTTTGATCGCAAGGCTTGCGCTAATCGGCGGGATGCGCTTTCATCTGATCAAATATGGTGTACACACTATTGTTTTGCACCGAGATGACGCGCCCGGCACTGCCGTGGTGCAGCCGCTCGACCCTTGAGTCCTGACCAGGAGAACCCCCATGCCGGTGAGCAATGCAGAGCTGACCCAGATGTTCGAACACGTGCTGAAACTGTCTCGGGTTGACGAAACCCAGAGCGTCGCCGTGCTCAAGAGCCACTACTCCGACCCGCGCACGGTCAACGCCGCGATGGAGGCCGCGCAGCGCCTGAAGGCCAAGGTCTATGCGGTGGAGTTGCCGTCGTTCAACCACCCCACGGCGATGGGCAACGACATGACCGCTTACTGCGGCGACACCGCGCTGACCGGCAACATCGCCGCCCAGCGGGCGCTGGAAGCGGCCGACTTGATCGTCGACACCATGATGCTGCTGCACTCCCCCGAGCAGGAGCAGATCCTCAAGACCGGCACGCGCATCCTGCTGGCGGTCGAACCCCCGGAAGTACTGGCGCGCATGCTGCCCACCGAGGACGACAAGCGTCGTGTGCTGGCCGCCGAAACCCTGCTCAAGCAAGCGCGCAGCATGCACGTGCGTTCCAAGGCCGGCAGCGACTTCCACGCCCCGCTCGGCCAGTATCAGGCGGTCACCGAATACGGCTACGCCGACGAGCCGGGACGCTGGGACCACTGGCCCAGTGGCTTTCTCTTCACCTGGCCGAACGAGGACAGCGCCGAAGGTACGCTGGTGCTGGATGTCGGCGACATCATCCTGCCGTTCAAGAACTACTGCCGCGAGCGCATCACCCTGGAGATCGAGAAAGGCTTCATCACCGGTATCCACGGCGGCTTCGAGGCCGAGTACCTGCGTGACTACATGAAGTACTTCAACGACCCCGAGGTGTACGGCATCTCCCACATCGGCTGGGGCCTGCAACCCCGCGCGCAATGGACCGCCATGGGCCTGCACGACCGCAACGACGGCATGTGCATGGACGCCCGCGCCTTCTACGGCAACTTCCTGTTCTCCACCGGCCCCAACACCGAGGTCGGCGGCAAGCGCAAGACCCCGTGCCACCTGGATATCCCGCTGCGCAACTGCGATATCTACCTGGACGACCAGGCCGTGGTGCTGGCCGGCGAGGTGGTCGCGCCCGAGGAGTCCAAGGCCCGATAGGGGTTATACTGGCCCGGCGCTCCGCTTTCGGGGGCCGGCCAGCCAACCCACACAGCCCAAGCCATAACATGCCGAAGAAAACCACCCCCGTTACCACCCCGCTCGACACCACGCCGTATGACGTCACCGAACAGATCGGCCACTTGCTGCGCAAGGCGTACCAGCGGCATACGGCGATCTTCCAGCAGCAGGCGTGCGATCCACAGCTCACCTCGATCCAGTTCGTCACCCTGTGCGCCCTGCGCGACCACGGGCCCAGCTCCCAGGCCGAGCTGATCAAGGCCACGGCGGTGGACCAGGCGACCATCCGTGGCATCGTCGAGCGCCTCAAGGCGCGCGAACTGGTGCAGCTGTCGCCAGACCCGGACGACCGGCGCAAGGTCATCGTCGAGCTCACCGAAAGCGGCTCGGCGCTGCTCGATGCGATGATTCCGTGCGCACGACAGATCAGCGAGCTGAGCATGGGCAGCCTCAATGCCGGGGAGCGGGTGGCGATCCTGTTCCTGTTGCGCAAGATGATCGACAGCGACGAAGTGGCTGGCTAGCACCCCGCCGCCCTTTCGCGGGCAAGTCGGGGCGCCGAACCGCCGCGAAAGCAGCACCATGGGGCATGATACGGGCCCCACCCGCCCCCTACCCCCTTCCATTCCATCTCTGGCCTGCTTCTTGCTCACCATTTCATGTAGTGAGTACTTACCGAAAAAGCGCACCAATTGTGTTCTTTGGTAGCGCCCCAGAGATGAGCCAACAATGCAAACAACCATCTCCCTGCGGATCAACGGTCAGCCTGTGGATGTCAGCGCCGACGCCGACACACCGCTGCTGCTGATCCTGCGCAACGACCTGTGCCTGAACGGCCCCAAGTACGGCTGCGGCCTGGGCGAGTGCGGGGCCTGCACGGTAATCATCGACGGGGTGGCCGCGCGCTCCTGCGTGATTCCGCTGGCCGGCGCCGAAGGCCGCGAGGTCACCACGCTCGAAGGTCTCGGTAACAAGGCCGCGCCGCACCCGGTGCAGCAGGCGTTCATCGACGAACAGGCGGCCCAGTGCGGCTACTGCATGAACGGCATGATCATGACCGCCAAGGCCCTGCTCGACCGTATCCCCAATCCCACCGACGAACAGATCCGCAACGAACTGTCCGGCAACCTCTGCCGCTGCGGCACCCACGTCGAAATCCTGCGCGCGGTGCGCCGCGCCGCCGGCCGCCAGGCCTGAGATCCGGAGAACCTCATGAATCACTCGCAACAGGTGCCTTCACGCGAGCAATTGCTGGCCAGCCGCGGCGTGCTGCTGATCGTCGACGAGATCACCCCACCCTCAGGGCCGGTCGCAAAGGGCGTGACACCGGTAATCAAGGACCGCGAACTGGCACTGTTCATCGCCGTCAGCGACGACGGCCTGGTCTACGCCTTCAATGGCCACGTCGACCTGGGTACCGGCATCCGCACCTCGCTGGCGCAAATCGTCGCCGAGGAGCTGGACCTGCGCATGGACCAGGTGCACATGGTGCTCGGCGACACCGAGCGTGCGCCGAACCAGGGCGCGACCATCGCCAGCGCCACCCTGCAGATTTCCGCCGTGCCCTTGCGCAAGGCCGCGGCCACGGCGCGACGCTTCCTGCTGCAGCAGGCCGCCCTTGAGCTGGGCTGCGCAGCCAATGCGTTGCGGATCGAAGAAGGCGCGGTGATCGCCGAAGACGGCCGTCGCCTCCCCTTCGCCGACCTGGTCCGCGGGCAAAACCAGCAATTGCGCATCGCCGACGACGCGCCGCTCAAGGCCGTCGAGGACTATCGCCTGGTCGGGCGCAGCGCCGCGCGGGTAGACATCCCCGGCAAGGCCACCGGCGAGCTGACCTACGTGCACGACATGCGCCTGCCCGACATGCTCCACGGCCGGGTGATCCGCCCGCCCTATGCCGGTCACGACAGCGGCGAGTTCGTCGGCAACAGCCTGCTGGCGGTGGATGAAAGCTCCATCGCCCATGTGCCTGGCGTGGTCGCCGTGGTGGTGATCCGCGACTTCGTCGGCGTGGTGGCCGAGCGTGAGGAGCAGGCGATCCGCGCCGCCCACGACCTCAAGCTGAGCTGGAAGCCGTTCACTGGCAAGCTGCCCGACCTCAGCGACGTCGCCCAGGCCATCCGCGACAACCCCAGGGTGCAGCGCACCGTACTGGACAAGGGCGAGGTCGACGCGGGCATCGCCAATGCCAGCCAGCGCCTGAGCCGCAGTTACCTGTGGCCCTACCAGCTGCATGGCTCGATCGGCCCGTCCTGTGCCCTGGCCGACTTCACCGAAGGCCAGATCCGCGTCTGGTCCGGCACCCAGAATCCGCACCTGCTGCGCGCCGATCTCGCCTGGTTGCTGGAATGCCCCGAAGCGCGCATCGAGATCATCCGCATGGAGGCGGCGGGCTGCTACGGCCGCAACTGCGCCGACGACGTGTGCGCCGACGCGGTGCTGCTGTCGCGAGCGGTCGGGCGCCCGGTGCGAGTGCAACTGACCCGCGAGCAGGAGCACGTCTGGGAACCCAAGGGCACCGCGCAACTGATGGAGATCGACGGCGGCCTGAACGCCGACGGCACGGTCGCCGCCTACGACTTCCAGACCAGCTACCCCTCCAACGGCGCCCCCACCCTCGCCCTGCTGCTGACCGGCGCGGTGGAACCGGTGCCGGCGCTGTTCGAAATGGGCGACCGCACCTCGATTCCGCCCTACGACTACGAACACATGCGCGTCACCATCAATGACATGACACCGCTGGTACGCGCCTCGTGGATGCGTGGCGTGTCGGCGATGCCCAACAGCTTCGCCCACGAGTCCTACATCGACGAACTGGCCTTCGCGGCAGGCGTCGACCCGGTCGAATACCGCCTGCGCCACCTGTCCGACCCGCGTGCCATCGATCTGGTCAAGGCCACCGCCGAACGCGCGCAGTGGCAGGCGCACACCCAGCCCATGCAGGCGCCCGCCGAGGGCGACGTGTTGCGCGGTCGCGGCTTTGCCTATGCGCGCTACATCCACAGCAAATTCCCAGGCTTCGGGGCGGCCTGGGCGGCCTGGGTCGCCGATGTGGCGGTGGACCGGCGCACCGGCGAGGTGGCCGTCACCCGTGTGGTGATCGGCCATGACGCGGGCATGATGGTCAACCCCGAGGGCGTGCGGCACCAGATCCACGGCAACGTGATCCAATCCACCAGCCGCGTACTCAAGGAACAGGTGCACTTCGAGGAATCGACGGTGGCCAGCAAGGAATGGGGCGGCTACCCGATCCTCACCTTCCCGGAGCTGCCTGCCATCGACGTGATGATGCTGCCGCGCCAACACGAACCACCGATGGGCAGCGGCGAGTCGGCCTCGGTGCCGAGCGCGGCGGCCATCGCCAACGCGATCTTCGACGCCACCGGCATACGCTTTCGCGAGTTGCCGATCACGGCCGAACGGGTGCGTGCTGCGCTTGGCGGTAACGGCGAGGATTCGTCTGCGCCAGCACAGCCCGCGCCGAAACGCTCGAAGTGGTGGTTCGGCTCGATCGCCGGCGTGTTCGGTGCCGCCCTGGGCATGCTCGCCACGGCCCTGCCCTTTCGCACGGAAATCGCGCCGGTGACGCCTCCGGCGGCCGGCAGCTGGTCGGCGGCGATGCTCGAACGCGGGCGCCAGGTGGCGGCGGCCGGCGATTGCGCGGTGTGCCACACGGTCAGCGGCGGCAAGGTCAATGCCGGCGGCCTGGCGATGGAAACGCCATTCGGCACGCTGTACAGCACCAACATCACGCCCGATCCGGAAACCGGCATCGGCCGCTGGTCGTTCGCCGCCTTCGAGCGCGCCATGCGCGAGGGCATCAGCCGCGACGGCCGACATCTGTACCCGGCCTTTCCCTACACCTCGTTTCGCAATATCACCGACGGTGACATGCAGGCGCTGTACGCCTACCTGATGTCGCAGACACCGGTACGCCAGGAGGCGCCGGCCAACGACATGCGTTTCCCGTTCAACCAGCGCCCGCTGATGGCCGGCTGGAACGCGCTGTTCCTCAAGCGCGGCGAGTACCAGCCCGACCCACAGCGCAGTGCGCAGTGGAACCGCGGCGCCTACCTGGTCGACGGCCTCGGGCACTGCACCGCCTGTCACTCGCCGCGCAACCTGATGGGCGCGGAAAAAGCCGGCAAGAGCTACCTGGCCGGGGGCATGGTCGATGGTTGGGAGGCGCCAGCACTCAACGCCCTGGGCAAGTCGTCCACGCCCTGGAGCGAGAGCGAGCTGTTCAACTATCTGCGTACCGGTTTCTCCGACAAGCACGGTGTCGCTGCCGGGCCCATGGGGCCAGTGGTCAGCGAGCTGGCGACCTTGCCGGAGAGCGACGTGCGGGCCATTGCCCACTACCTGAGTTCACTGGACGGCGAGCCGCAGACGGTCGCGACCCAGGCTGCGCCCCAGGTCGATACGCAACTGTCCATCAGCAATGGCGAGCGGGTATTCAAAGGTGCGTGCATGGCCTGTCACAGCGATGGCCTGGGCCCGAAGCTGTTCGGTGTCAGCCCGTCGATGGCGGTCAACAGCAACGTGCACAGCGATGTGCCGGACAACCTGCTGCGCGTGATCCTGCACGGTATTCCAACGCCTGCGACCCGCGACCTGGGCTATATGCCCGGCTTCAGGGATAGCCTCTCGGACCGCCAGGTGGCGGACCTGGCCGCCTACCTGCGCCAGCGTTTCGCCGCCGACAAACCGGCATGGCAAGGGCTGGCGGCGAAGAGCGCGCAGGTACGCGCCAACCCCGGCAGCCACTGAGGCTAGCGGCGCAGACCGCGCAGGGCGAGATCGCTGATGAAGTCCAGCCAGTCGGCCTTGGCCTGCTTGTCGGCGAGGTCCACGGCGAGGAACGAGCTGAGCGTATGGCGGTTGGAGTTATAGAAATAGCAGAGCGAGGCAATCATCAGGTAGGCGTGGGTGATGTCGATGTCATTGCGGAACAGGCCCTTGGCCTGCCCCGCCTCGATGATCGGCCGCAGCACGCCGACCGCCTCGCCGGACAACGCCTGCAGGTTCTGCGACTTGCGCGCGTGCTGGCCCTGGTGAAGGTTTTCGGTGGCCAGGATGGTAACGAACTCGGGATGACGCACGTAGTAGTCCCAGATGAACGCCACCAGTTGGCGCAACGCGCTCTCGGGGTCGGACAAGTCAAGGCGCAGCTTGGCCTCGGCCTGGTTGAAGCTGGCGTAGATATGCTCCAGCACGCTGATGAACAGCTTTTCCTTGTTGCCGAAGTAGTAATAGATCATCCGGTCGTTGGACTTGGCCAGCGTGGAGATCTGCTCGACGCGCCCGCCGGTGAAGCCCTCCTTGCTGAAGACCTTCACCGCGGCCTTGAGGATGTTGTCCTTGGTGCGGTCGGCCTGCTGGGCACGAACACCGGTTTTGCGAGTCTGCATGTCGGTCCCTGTGGGGCTGGCCAGATAGCCAACACTGCCACAGACATGGGGTGTGGCGCCAACGATTGGAACGGGGTAACCGAACATGCTGCATGTCGACCGGCCCAGCAGATCGAACGCCTGCACAGGCCGATCGGGCTGGACCTGGGCAGCAAGTCGCCAGTGGAAATCGCCCGGCGGTAATGGCGGATGTGCTGCGGGTGTATCGCGGCAAGGCGCGGGATGCGTTGTAGCCGCAATGGCTACTTCAATAGGCAATCGACAACTCGCGCAGCGCAGCTGAAGCCAGAAAACCGGAACGCGAGGCATATCGACTATCGCGCTTCACCTTCTCGTCGATGCGCTGCAGCAGGTTCTCTGGCAGCGTCGCATTGAAACGCACCGCCTTGCCCAAGTAGGGCGTGACATCAAAATCAACTACGGCCCAGATACCACCGGCAAAATCCGGATTGGCCACGTGTACATCGATCTCCTGCGCCTGGGGTAAAGGCTCGTCATCGGCGACAAGGCCTTCAAAATGCAGCGCCAGTGCCTCCTGGACGTTATCGAGCGCTTGGGCAGCGGAGACGCCGGCAGAAAAACAACCTGGGACATCGGGTACGGTCACGCCGTAGTCGGAATCTATGTCCTTGTGCAAAACAACTGGAAATTTCATCGACTCATACATCTCCTTAACTTAAACCAGCCCCTAATACACACTACCCACACAATCCCTGACGAGCGGTGGCACGCTCTTTGAGGTGAAGGCTTTATCTGGTTCACATGTAGGACAAATGCACCTTGCCGCCCGCCAATCTCTTTCCCCACAATCCCCTCCACGCCGCACCACGACAGGGAACTCACCGTGCCATCGATCTATCAGCTCAAACCCCGCTTCCAGGCTCTGCTGCGCCCTTCGGTGCAGCGTCTCTACGATCGCGGCGTCACTGCCAACCAGGTCACCGTCGCCGCAGCGTTGGTGTCGGTGCTGCTCGGGCTGCTGCTCGCCTGGCTGCCCCACGTCACCTGGCTGTTCATCCTTGTCCCGGTGTGGATGCTGCTGCGCATGGCGCTCAATGCCGTCGACGGCATGCTGGCCCGCGAGTTCGGCCAGCAATCGACCCTCGGTGCCTACCTCAACGAACTGTGCGACGTGATTGCCGACGCGGCGCTGTACCTGCCCTTCGCGTTGCTGGTCGGGGTGTCGCCGGCACTGGTGGTGCTGGTGGTGTTGCTTGCCGTCATCAGTGAATACGCCGGGGTGATGGGCCCGCTGGCCGGTGCTTCGCGGCGTTACGACGGCCCGATGGGCAAGAGCGACCGGGCCTTTGCCTTCGGCGTACTGGGTACCGGCGTGGCCTTCGGCGTGCTGAATCCGACGTGGATCAACGGCCTGCTGCTGGTCATCCTGCTGCTCTCGCTCTATACCCTCTACAACCGGGTACGCCACGGGCTGGCCGAAACCCGCTGACCCCACCGCCGCAGGACAAGGACTTTCACCATGCGCCAAGCGCAATCGCTGCACTTCTCGACCCACGACGGCGTCGAGCTGCACTACCGGCACTGGCCGGCCACCCGCAACGAGCACCAACCGCGCCGGGCACTGGTGATGTTCCATCGCGGGCACGAGCACGGCGGGCGCATGGCGCACCTGGCCGACGAACTGGACCTGCCCGGTTACGACATCTTCGCCTGGGACGCCCGTGGCCATGGCCTGTCGCCAGGGGCCCGTGGCGACAGTCCGAGCTTCGCCACCAGCGTACGCGACGTGCAGACCTTCATCGAACATATCCAGGCGCGGCACGGTATCGCCGAGCCCGATATGGTCGTGCTGGCGCAGAGCGTCGGCGCAGTGCTGATCGCCACCTGGGCCCACGACTACGCGCCCAAGGTGCGCTGCCTGGTGCTGGCCTCGCCGGCGTTCAAGGTCAAGCTCTACGTGCCCTTCGCTCGCCCCGGCCTGAAACTGCTCAAGGCCCTGCGCGGCAACTTCTTCGTCAACAGCTACGTCAAGCCGCGGCTGCTCACCCATGATCCGGAACGGGTGATGTCGTACACCGCAGACCCGCTGATCAGCCGACCGATCTCGGTGACCGTGCTGCTGGGCCTGTACGAGGCAGCCGACCGCGTGGTCGCCGACGCCCAGGCCATCCAGATACCGACCCAGTTGCTGGTGTCCGGCGCGGACTTCGTGGTGGAACGCGGCCCGCAGGAGCGTTTCTTCGAGCGCCTGGGCAGCCCGCGCAAGGAGATGCATATCCTGCCCGGCTTCTTCCACGACACCCTCGGCGAACGCGACCGCGCCCACGCCCTGGCGCGGATCGAGCGCTTCATCGCCCACTGTTTCGACGCACCGCTGCCTGCGCCTTCGCTGCTCGATGCCGACAAGGTCGGTGCCAGCTGCGCCGAGGCCGAGAGCCTGGCCGCACCGCTGCCGCACAACTCGCCGCGCGACCTCTACTGGCGCAGCTACCGCGCCAGCCTGCGCCTGGGCAAGGGGCTGTCCGAAGGGGTGAAGCTGGGTTTCGACACCGGCTTCGACTCCGGCAGCACCCTGGACTACGTGTACCGCAACCAGGCGACCGGCAAGGGCAAACTGGGCGAGCTGATCGATCGCAACTACCTCGATGCCATCGGCTGGCGTGGTATCCGCCAACGCAAGGTGCATGTCGAGGAACTGCTGCGCCTGGCCATCGCTCGCCTGCGCGAACAGGCACGACCTGTGCACATCGTCGATATCGCCGCCGGCCACGGCCGCTACATCCTCGAAGCGCTGCAGGAGCAATTGCCGGACTCGATCCTGCTGCGCGACTACAGCGAGCTGAACGTGCAGCAGGGCAGCGCGCTGATCGACGAAAAGGGCCTGGGCGAGATTGCCCGTTTCGTCCAGGGCGATGCCTTCGACCGCCAGAGCCTGGCGAGCCTCGACCCGCGCCCCACCCTGGCGGTGGTGTCCGGGCTCTATGAGCTGTTCGCCAGCAACCAACTGGTGGGCGACTCCCTGGCGGGCCTGGCCGACGCCGTGGAAGACGGCGGCTACCTGGTCTACACCGGCCAGCCATGGCATCCGCAACTGGAGATGATCGCCCGCGCCCTGACCAGCCACCGCGGCGGCGACGCCTGGGTCATGCGCCGGCGCAGCCAGGCCGAGATGGACCAGTTGGTGGAGGCGGCAGGTTTTCGCAAGATTGCCCAGCGCATCGACGAATGGGGCATCTTCAGCGTCAGCCTGGCCCAGCGGGTTCGCTGATGACGCGCGAAGCCGGGCTCATCCGGCGCGGCGTCCTGTGGCTGTTGCTGCTCGGGCCGTTCTTCTTCCTCAGTTACGGCCTGGCCAACACCTACACCGCCGGGCGCGACGATGTCGGCAGCCTGGTGTTCGGCTGGGAACGGCACATGCCGCTGTGGCCATGGACGATCATTCCGTACTGGTCGATCGACCTGTTGTATGGCCTGTCATTCCTGCTGCCGCTCACGCGTCGGGAGATGGACCGCCATGCCCTGGCGCTGTTGACCGCGCAGCTGGTCAGCGTCAGTTGCTTCCTGCTGTGGCCGCTGCGTTTCACCTTCGAGCGGCCGGAGCTGGCAGGCATGTTCGGCTGGCTGTTCGATGTGCTGATGGGCTTCGACAAACCCTATAACCAGGCACCGTCGCTGCATATCGCGCTGCTGGTGATCATCTGGAGCATGTTCGCCCGGCACACCCGCAAACCGCTCTGGCGCTGGGCCGTGCACGGCTGGATGGCCTTGATCGGGCTCTCGGTGCTGACCACCTGGCAGCACCACTTCATCGACCTGCCCAGCGGCGCACTGGTGGGGCTGCTGTGCCTGTGGCTATGGCCGCACCAGGGCGCGTTGCCGCTGCGCGAGGCGCATCTGGCGCGTGAGCCGAAACGCTGGCGGCTTGGCTTGCGCTATGGCATCGGCGCCCTGTTGTGTGCGCTGCTGGCCTTCAGGCTGGGTGGAGGGTGGCTGTGTTTACTGTGGCCGGCAGTGGCGTTGCTGGTGGTAGCGCTGAACTATGTGCTGCTGGGGGCCAGCGGGTTCCAGAAAGCTACGGATGGGCATCTGTCGAACGCCGCGACCTGGCTGCTGGCGCCTTACCTGGTTGGCGCCTGGATCAACTCACGAGCCTGGACATGGCGGCATCCGCAGGCAGATGAAGTATGCGACGGGGTGTATCTGGGACGGATTCCCGGATTGGGCGAGGCAGGTGATTTTGCGGCGGTGGTGGATTTGTGTGCGGAGCTACCCTGCCCATGGCCAGCCACAGCGCCTGTTGACCCTGTAGGAGCGGGCTTGCCCGCGAATGGGCCAGAACAGACAACCTACTTCAGCCTGCCCACCCTGGACCTCATCCCCCCAAGCCCCGCCCTGCTGCTCCAGGCCGCAGAAGTCATCGACCGCCTGCGCCAGCAAGGCCCGCTGCTGGTCTGCTGCGCCCTGGGCTATTCACGCAGCGCCAGCGCCGTGGCGGCCTGGCTGATCCACAGCGGCCGCTGCGCCGACATCGACGCCGCCGAAGCCCTCATCCGCCAGGCCCGCCCGGGCGTAGTACTGCACCCCGGCCACCGTCATGCCCTGCTGCAACTCGGAGTCCAGCCATGAACCTGCACCTGGTCGCCACCCTGCTAGCCCGCGGCCGACAACTGGAACGGCTGTCTGACGCCCTGACCCTGCTGGCCGTCGCCTACGGCCTCGCGCCACTGCTCGGCCTGCACCTGCATCCGCTGGCCAGTGCGCTGTGCATCGTGCTGCTGCTCCTCGGCCTTGCCCACAAGTACTGGGCGGTGCGCGTGGCCCTGGATGCCGAGCTCTTCGATCGCCTGGCCAGCAGTACCCAGCTCACTGACGACACCCGCGCCCTGGACCGAGCGCTGTTCGCGCTGAACCTCAAGGCCCGCGCCGACGACCCACGCGACTGGCCAACCCGCAGCCAGGCTGCACTCGCCCTGTTGCGCCGCCAGGCCCTGTGCCTGGGCCTGCAGTTGCTGTTGACCTTGGCTACCCTGCTGACACTGCCCTTCACCGGATGACCCGCACCATGCTCGCCGCCCTCACCGCCTTCGCCATCACCTCCGCCGCGCGCCTGATCACCGGCGCCCGTGCCCTGTGGCTCGGCTGCACGCCACAACCGGTGCAGCGCCTGTATTTCGCCAACCACAGCAGCCACGGCGATTTCGTCCTGCTCTGGGCCTCCCTGCCGGAGCCCTTGCGGCGCCGAACGCGGCCTGTGGCCGGCGCGGATTACTGGAACAAGCCCGGGCTGCGCAATTTCGTCATTCGCAAGGTGTTCAACGGCATCCTCATTGATCGCCAGCGCAGCGAAGGCCAGGACAACCCGTTGCAACCGGTGTTCGACGCCCTGGCCCAGGGCGATTCGCTGATCTTCTTCCCGGAAGGCACGCGCAATCTTGGAGACGATCCACTGCTGCCATTCAAGAGCGGCCTGTTCCACCTCGCCTCTGCCCAGCCGGAAATCGAGGTGGTACCGGTGTGGATCGCCAACCTCAACCGGGTGATGCCCAAGGGCCGCGCCCTGCCGTTGCCGCTGCTGTGCACGCTGAGTTTCGGCGAGCCATTGCAGGTGCTGCCTGACGAAAGCAAGCAGGCGTTTCTCGAGCGGGCCCGTCAAGCCTTGCTGAACCTGGCCCCGAAGGAAGCCTGAGATGGATCACAACACCTTGTCCCTGTTCGCCGGCATCGGCGCCCTGCTGCTCCTGGCCAGCGTCATCGGCCGCCTGCTCAAGTGGCGCGCAGGCTCCGCGCCGCACGCGGTGATCGACAACCTCAACGCACGCATCAACGCCTGGTGGGTGATGGTGCTGGTGATCGGCCTGGCCTTCGTGTTCGGCAAGTACGGCGTGATCGTGCTGTTCTATTGCGTGTCGTTCTACGCCCTGCGCGAGTTCATGACCCTCACCCCGACCCGGCGCAGCGACTACCCGGCGCTGGTGGCTGCGTTCTACGTCGCGTTGCCGGTGCAGTATTTGCTGATCGCCATGGACTGGTACGGCATGTTCAGCATCTTCATCCCGGTGTACCTGTTTTTGCTGCTGCCGATCCTCGCCAGCTTTGGTGGGGATACGACGCGCTTCCTGGAGCGCGCCTCGAAGGTGCAGTGGGGCCTGATGATCGCGGTGTACTGCGTGTCGTCGGTGCCCGCGCTGATGACCTTGGACATCCCCGGCTACGAGGGCCGCAACCTGCTGCTGATCGCCTGGCTGATCCTGGTGGTGCAGATCAGCGACGTGCTGCAGTACGTGTGCGGCAAGCTGTTCGGCAAGCGCAAGGTGGCGCCCAACCTGTCGCCGTCCAAAACCGTCGAAGGCCTGGCCGGCGGGGTGGCGTTGGCCACGCTGGTCGGCGCGCTGCTGTGCTGGATCACCCCGTTCAACTTCTGGCAGGCAGCGCTGATGGCGCTGACGGTCAACGCCATGGGTTTCTTTGGCGGCCTGGTGATGTCGGCCATCAAGCGCGACCGTGGGGTGAAGGACTGGGGGCACATGATCGAAGGGCATGGCGGCATGCTCGACCGCATGGATTCGGTGTGCTTCGCCGCGCCGGTGTTCTTCCACTTCGTGCGCTACTGGTGGGCCTAGCCCAGCGCAGGGTCGGGGTGCAGCGGTGTTGCGCCCTACCCGCCCCCACCGATCCTCACCACCAATACCCCCCTGGGGTATAAGCCCTGCGCGACACCCCGCTGGCTCACCCCCCTGAAATCACTTGAGGTAGGAGCGCAGCAGCGCAGCCACCTTGTCCGCCTCTTCCTGGCGCTCTTGGACGCTCAGCCCGTCTGCCACCAGGTGCTCGCGGATATGCCCTTCCATGACCTCGGCCATCAGGCCGTTTACCGCCCCGCGCACCGCAGCGATCTGCTGCAGGATCGCGAGACAGTCCTTCTCCTGCTCGAGCGCCTTCTCCAGTGCGCCGGCCTGGCCCTTGATCTTGCGCACTCGGGTCAGCAGCGACTTCTTGTTCTTCAACGTGTGTGCCATGGCGTCTCACATTATGATATGTATACTGGGGTATAGTATATTTCTGGATCATACGGGAGCATGATAAACCATGAAGGCCACCACCTCTGACAAATGGCTGCACAGCCATCAGTTCCACACCAGCAACCTCGGTGCCGAGCGCAAGACGCGCCTGGCCGTCTGGCTCACGGCGATCATGATGGTCGCGGAAATCGCCGGGGGCTGGTTCTTCAACTCCATGGCCCTGCTCGCCGATGGCTGGCACATGAGCTCGCATGCCCTGGCCCTGGGCCTTTCGCTACTGGCCTACGCCGCGGCGCGCCGCTATGCCACAGATCGGCGCTTTGCCTTCGGCACCTGGAAGATCGAGATCCTGGGCGGCTACTCCAGCGCCCTGCTGCTGCTCGGGGTCGCGGGGCTGATGGCCTTCCAGTCGGTCGAGCGCCTGCTCACGCCCGGTCCCATCCACTACGACGAGGCAATCTTCATCGCTGTGATCGGCCTTGGAGTCAACCTGATCTGCGCCTGGCTGCTGCGCGACGATCATGCCCACCACCACGAGCAAAACCATGAGCATGGCCACCACCAACACGACCTGAACCTGCGCTCGGCCTACCTGCACGTCATCGCCGATGCGGCGACCTCCGTGCTGGCTATCGTCGCCCTGGTGGCGGGCAAATTGTGGGGCGCCGCCTGGCTCGACCCAGTCATGGGCCTGCTTGGCGCAGTACTGGTGGCGCTTTGGGCAAGGGGACTGCTGCGCGACACCGGGAGGGTGCTGCTGGATGCCGAGATGGACGCGCCCCTGGTCGAAGAAATCCGCGAAGCGGTCGCCGCGCTGCCGGTCCAGGCGAGCATCACCGACCTGCACCTGTGGCGCGTCGGCAAAGACCAGTACGCCTGCATCCTCGGCCTGGCCTGCACCGCAGGCCTGAGTGCCGACCGTGTACGCCAGGCATTGGCGGAACACGAGGAGCTTGCGCATATCACCGTCGAGGTGAACGCCATAGCGCATCCAGACAGATGAATGTCGAGCGCAGGCAACCGTGCCTTTCGCCCAGCCCCTAAGGTGACGGGTCACTCAGCCCGTCATCAGGAGCCCTGCCATGTCCGACTTCATCACCGTCCTGCGCGAAACCTGTCCGACCCCGGTGGTCGATGCGACCAAGTGGAAACGCATCGGCGGCGACCCGCACACCGTCAACCTCAATGCCTACCTGTCGACCGATGGCAGCAAGATCATGGGCACCTGGATCTGCACGCCTGGCAAGTTCGAGGTCAACTACGAGAAGTGGGAGTTCTGCCACTTCCTCGAGGGCTACTGCATCATCACCCCCGAAGGCGAAGAGCCCAAGCACCTCAAGGGCGGCGATGTGTTCGTCATCGAGCCCGGCATGAAAGGCACCTGGGAAGTGGTCGAGACCGTACGCAAGTACTTCGTCTTCGCCTGACTGCGGCCGACGGAGCGGGCGTGCAGCCGGGCCGGCAGCTCAGCGCAGCGCCCGGTCCACCAGCACCTGCAAGCGACCACGGGAGCACTGCTCGACCCGCGCCTCGACGCCATATACCTGCGCCAGCAACTGCGGTTCGAGTACCTCGGCCGGGGTGCCGCAGGCCACCACCCGGCCCTTCTCCAGCATCACCAGGCAATCGGCATGGCTGGCCGCCAGGTTGATGTCGTGCAGCACCGCGACCGCCAACAGCCGATGGCGCACCACCCGCTCACGCACTGCATCCATCACCCGCAGTTGGTAGTGCAGATCCAGGGCGCTGGTCGGCTCGTCGAGCAACAGCACCTGTGGATTGCGCGCCAGCAACTGGGCCAGGGCCACCAGTTGGCGCTGGCCGCCGGACAGGCTGTCCAAGCCTTGCTCGGCCAGGTGCTCGATGCCCAACTGGCGCAGCGCATCGAAGGCGGTCGCCAACAGGTCATCGGCAGCCCCCACGCGCAGCGCAGCGACGATGCTCTCCAGCACCCCGAGCGCCAGCCCCGGCGGCAGTTGCTGTGGCATGTAGGCCAGGCGCCGGGCGCGTTCGGCGAAACTCAGGCGGGTAACGTCCTCATCGCCCAGGTGCACCGCGCCCTGCGTCCGCTCCAGCCCGGCCAGGGCCCGCAGCAGGGTGGACTTGCCCGCCCCGTTGGGCCCGACCAGCGCCACCAGGCTGCCCGTCGGCAACGGCGGCAGGCTCAGTTGCTGGATGATCCGACGCGCGCCATAGCTGACCGACAGCCCTTCGATACGCAAGCTCACAACCTTCTCCCCCGCCGGAACACCAGCACCACGAACACCGGGACGCCCACCAGGGCAGTGACGATCCCCACCGGCACGATCACTCCTGGCAGGATCAGCTTGCTGGCGATCGACGACAGCGACAGCAGCAACGCTCCGACCAGTGCACTCGCCGGCAGCAGGAAGCGCTGGTCCTCACCCACCAACAGGCGGGCGATGTGCGGGCCGACCAGGCCGATAAATCCGATGGTGCCGACAAAGGCCACGGCGGTCGCCGACAGCAGGCTGATGCGCAGCAGCGAGGCGACGCGCAGGCGCCGGGTGTCCACGCCGAAGCTGCGGGCACGGTCTTCGCCCATGCGCAGCAGGGTCATGGCCGGGGCGGCGCGCAGCGAGAACGGCAGCACCAGCGCCAGCACCGCAGCAAGAATGCCCAGCTTCTGCCAGTTGGCCCGCGCCAGGCTACCGAGGGTCCAGAACACCAGTTGCTGCAGCACATCCTCGGTGGCCAGCAATTGCAGCAACGACACCAATGCGTTGCAACTGAACACCAGCGCGATACCGAACAGCACGAGGCTTTCGACCCCGGCGCCGCGCAGCCGCGACATGGCCTGCAGCAGCAGTACCGACAGGCAGGCGAAGACGAACGCCATCACCGTCACCTGGGCGCTCGGCGTCAGCCAGGCAACCGACAGCGGATAGGCGATGGCCAGCGACGCACCCAGCGCCGCGGCAGAGGACACACCCAGGGTGAAAGGGCTGGCCAGCGGGTTGTCGAGGATCGCCTGCATCTCGGCGCCGGCCAGTGCCAGCGCGGCCCCGACCAGCACCGCCATCAGCGCGTAAGGCAGGCGCACGTTCCAGATGATCACCCGTTCGGTGGCGCTCAGTGCGTTCGGGTCGAACACCCCATGCAGCAGTTGTCCGAGCCCCATGCCGGAGGCGCCGCTGGCCAGGTCGCCGAGCACCGCCAGCGCCAGCAGCACGGCCAGCCCTCCGACCAGCCCGGCGCGCCGCCAGAGCAGGCGCCGATAACGCCAGGCAGCCAGCGCGGCGCCGTCCAGAGCCTGGGCGGTCACTTGGCGTCGATCCAGTAGTGGCCGTCCAGGCCGACCTTCAGCAAGTGGTTGATGTCGGTCATGGTCGCTTGCGGATCCAGATCCTTGAAGCGCTCGGGGTGAACCCAGCGAGCCATGGCTTCGATGGCGAGGATGTTGAACGGCGAGTTGTAGAAGTCATGCCACAGGCCATGGGCCTGGCCATCGCGAATCGGGCGCAGTGGTGCG